>CAYHTV010000015.1:0-27394 GCA_964359575.1 uncultured Planctomycetales bacterium | reverse complement strand
TAATATTTGCAGAACTTGTTGATAATTTAAACGATAAAGAGATTTAAACTAAAAAATTTTGACAGAACGAAGATATTCATAAGGAGAAGAAAATGGAAATTTGGCAGCTGAATGCCGGCCAATGGATTATCGCTGGCGGGCCCATTATGTGGCCGATTATATTCTGTTCGATTTTCGCTTTTGGAATTGTCATCGAAAGAATTTTTTATTTTTCAACGATTAAAACCGATGTTCAATATCTCAAAACTAAACTCTTTGATCTGATTAAAGGTAATGAAATCAAGCGGGCCATAGAATTATGTGAGAAAAACCGCTCGCCCGTGGCCAAAATTTTTCAAGCCGGCATCGCGCGTTTCGGATCCTCCCGGGAAGAAATCAAGGAAGCGATGGAAAATGTGAGCCTCTTTGAAATTCCTAACCTTGAAAGACATCTTGCCGCGTTAGCCACAATGGCCCACATTTTACCGCTTTTGGGCCTTTTAGGGACAGTCGCCGGCATGACCAGCAGTTTCTATAGTATTCAAGTCCGTTCCAGCACGCTTAATCCGGCAACTCCCGGCGATCTTGCCGGAGGAATCTGGCAGGCCCTCTTAACGACGGTAGCCAGCCTTATTGTCGCCATCCCGGTGCTGGCCGCTTACAATTATTGTGTTGCCCAAGTTAATCAGTTTGTTTCCCAGATGGAGAGGGCCGCCGCTGAACTGCTCAATTTCTTGTGTCGGCTCACCGAAACCGATACCAGTCAACACGCCAATTAGGAGAATCACCTTGCAATTTAAGCGCTGCATCAAATATGCCCCAGGGTTGGCAGCCATTGATATCGTGCCCTTTATTAATGTCATTCTTTTAGTTTTACTTTTTTTACTGCTTATATCCTCATTTAGTTTTCAGTCCGGTATGACTATTAAACTCCCGCGGACCATTACCAGTGATGTGATGAAAGAAAAAAACCTTGTCATCACTATCAGCGGTGAGGATATTATTTATTTTAACAACAAAATTTTTACCGTTAAAGAGCTGCCATCCGAATTACACAAATACATACCAGCGTCCCCCTCCATCCTCATCAAGACGGACCGACGGGCTTCTGTGGGGCGCATTGTCGATGTCTGGGACATATGTCGGACTTTGGGCATTGAAAAGATAAACATTGCCGCCAACCAAATAAATTAATGAAATCGGTAACCTTAAATTCGCCGGGGCTGTTTATTAAAGCAGTGGGAATTTCACTTGTTTTACATTTTTTAATTATCATTTTTCTTACTTTTACATTCCCACAAGAGCGATGGCACGCTCAGCCTATTTTCACTTTTTTAGGTTCGATTCTCCGAGCCGATGATCTGCAATCCACCTCCGGACATTCCAGAGCCGTGACGAGAATTTCTACCGATAATTTGAACTGGACACCGCGCGCCTCTTTAAATGTTATTCCCTTGGATAAAATAGTCACAAAACCAATTTACAATTCCAATATCAAAGGGAGAGAAAAAATATTTTTAAAATCAACCTTCGCGATCCAAAAATCAAGCCCCAAAAAAAATAAGGAAGCCGATAATATTTTGGGAATCGATACCGCCACACCAGCGTATCATCCCTTACGCTTATATCAAAATGATCAAAATTGATTTTGCCCTGGCAGTTTCATTTTATTTATTTTTAGCGATAGCGCTTGTTTGTGGCCTATGGATATTTTATAATTTGGGTAAAGAATATCCGTTGAGCGATAAATCAGATTATGTGGAACAATGTCCCTATTGCACGTATGTCTTCTTTAATTATCGGGCAAAGCAAATAAGCGTGTGTCCTCGCTGCAAGAGTTATTTGGAGGCAGGAAAGGACAATATAAAAAAGCATGTTCCGTCCACTTAAAAAAAACGATTCCGGCATCGTCCTCGTGACTGTCCTTATTATGGTCCTCGTCATGTCTATTTTAACTATTGGTATTTTGGGGTTAAACGTGAGCCAAGTGCTGACAAGCGAGGATGTTAAACGTAGTCTGGTGGCGGAATATTTTGCCCGAAAAATTTTATGGACCATTCAGGCCAATATTCTCAACAATCTTCTTCCAATCGCCTCTTCCGCGAGTGAAGTCATCGAGGGCGTAGTATATACCGCAAATATCATTACAGGCATCCCAGTGGAAGGAGAGCCCACACCTTATAATATCATTGTAACTTATCCCTAATTTTTCCCCTAAAACATCCGCTTTAAGCAAAAAGTCCCAAAAAAATCACAAATTTGTTTTGACAAAGTAAATTCATTATAGTCTAATGAAATCTAGAATAAGAAATGATAAATTATGTCACATTCTGTGACTAACCTTAACTCGTGTATTCTCAATAACTAAGAATGAAACGCCTCCTCGATGTCGAAGAATTAGCGAAGTACCTAAAACTACGTAAACAGACTATTTACAACTGGTTAAATCAAAAAAAAATTTCCGGGATTAAAATAGGTGGTGTTTGGCGCTTTGACAAACGGGAAATTGACCTGTGGCTTAGATCACAATCCCGCAAAGCTACCAACACCCAATAAGTTCAACCATGGCCGGTAAGAAAAAATTAGGTATTTTCTGGGACAGCAATGCCTTCCACTTTGTCGAAATCGATAGTGGAAATCCCAAAAAAATTTTTGTCGTTCCCTTCGGTCCCGATCCCGCGCGCCTCGCGGCTGGAGAATCGCTTGACAACGCCAAGTTGATCACCTTAATTCAAAAGGCGATTCAAGATCAACGCATCATTGACACCAGTGTCAACTTAAGCCTACCCAGTAAAGACATTATTTTTCGATCCTTTGTTATCCCATACATGTCTTCGTCGGACGTTAAGAACGTTGTGGAATTTGAAGCTTCCAAATATGTCCCATTTTCATTAAGTGAGCTCGTTTTCACATATTATCCGTTTGCGACACTGGAAAACAAAAAGCGGCTCATTCGCATCCTGCTCGTTGCCATCCGCAAGGACAAGCTGGAAGGGTACATCAACATTTTAGAACGCGCCGGCCTGAAAGTTGAGCAGATTGAACCGTCATCGATGAGCGTTGTCCGCGCACTTATGTCGCGCAAACAGCTGCCTAACAATAAAATCATCGCCATTGTCGAAGTCAATTATCACGATGGAAAAATTATTATTGTGGATAAAAATGTTCCGCAATTTGTCCGGGAATTCCAGCTTTATCCATTCACTGAGGATACCGCGGCATTTCCCATGGATATTTTAAAGGCGCGGTTATTTAATGAAATCAAAATTTCTTTTGATTATTTCAGCCGGCAATATTTCCAAAAAAAAGTTGAAAAAATTATTACCTTGTCCAAGGATGACACGCGCAAACTTATGGATGGGTTCAGCGATGATTTTGGAATACCCGTTACGCTGATTGACACAACTGAAATTCTCAAAGTCACGACCAGCGATGAAGTAGGATTAATGAACGCGTATGGGGTTTGCCTGCGTGCTTCCATTGCTGCGAATATCAACTTTGATATCAGATTGCAAGCGCCCCAGCCGATTGTCCCCGAACTTCCCCATGAGGCGAAAGGACCTGATTATAAATCGCTTGCCATCACGGCGCTGATGTGCTTAGGGCTTGTCTATCTTGTTTTTACGTTTTCGAATAATCTGGTTAATAGCCACCATCAAAAAATTACAGCCTTCAAGGCGCAGCTTGGCCCTCAAGCGAGCTTACCGTTTGCAACGATTGAGCAAAAAACACAGAGCTTGAACAATAAGTTAAGCGGCTATAAAAATATCCCGCCTAAAAGCGAGATTGCGCTTTTCCTTAAAATTTTACCAACTTTATTCCCCGATGGCACCTGGATCAAAGATTTGGACATTTATTATACAGAGACAATCGTGAATAATCCTACCGCGCAGCGGGTATCTCGTTTAAACATTAACTTTAATGGGTATGCCTATTCGATGGATATCAGCCAGCAATTTGAGCTGGTGAACAACCTTTTATTAAATCTCAAAAACAATAAAGAATTTTCGAAGGCATTTGATAAAATTGATTTGACGGCTGTTCAAAAGCAAGGCCTGCAGGATTATACGGTAACGGTGTTTAGCATCATCTGCAAATAAAGCGCGCTCAAAGAGCGCGGGTCTTACAAGAGGCATTGGTACAATTATGAATCTTTATGAGTTAAGCCAACTCGACCTTGAAACCCTTAAAAATATGGATTGGGGGAAAATTTTATCGGGGTTACTGAAAAAAAAAGACTCCCTTATAATAATCCTGCTGATCCTGGCTGTTCCGGTAAGCAGCATTTATATTTTTTCGAAGCGTAAGCGGGAGGCGAGTGCTTTAATGGCTCAGGCGGATCAACTGGACAAACAAATCAAGGCGATCGAAACAATGGCGGCGGCCGAAAGAGAAGTCGCTGATTTTGCAAAGGCATTGCCGCCCGATCTTCCGGATGCGCGATTTTTAAAAATACTCAATGATCTGGCGCGTACACACCAAATCCAAATCCAAACCATGTCTCCCTTGCAGGCAAACAGTGTCGAAAACTATAGCTGGACATTCGTCGAAATCAATACCATCGCGCCGCAGTATGAAAACTTATGGAATTTTATTAACGCAATCGAGCACTCACAATATTTATTGCGTGTCGAAGGCTGGAATGTGTCAATTGATAACCGCTCCAATCTGTATTCATCGGACCCAAATCCGCCTGCGACACTGATTTCTTCAAGATTAAAAATAAGCTCGATCCATATCAAACGATGAAAAAAAAATATCACATTATTCTAATTTTGATTTTAAGCTTGTGGGGTGCGGTGTTGTTTTCCGCGGCTGAGGCACAATTGCCAATAAGCCAAACACCATCAGTTACAGATATTGCTTCTGCCTCAGCTGATCAGTCTGCTAAAACAGTGACTGGCCAGCTAACACCTGATCCGGAAGATTTTACTACACTCATAAATCCGTTTGCGGCGAAATTGCCAAAAAAAATACCGCTGCAGGCTATACCGGAAGTTCAACCGTCGCCTTTCGAACCGCGCGTGCCTCTGCCTTCCGCGCCGCTTAAAGAGGAAGAGCCGCAAGCCCCAAGTTTTAAAATTTTCGGTATTGTTTGGAATACAGACCGTCCGCAGGCGATTATTAATAACCAGGTCGTTTCGGTGGGGGATACAATTGAAAATTCAGAAATTGTGGCTATAAATAAAATTGGCATCGATGTCGTTTCCGAGGGGCAAAAATTTTCGATTCCCTATTGATACAGAATGATAGTGTCGGAAAACCCTCCCGGTGTCATTGCGAGGAGCGTAGCGACGAAGCAATCCAGGAAAGATTGCTTCGCAAAAAGCGCTCGCAATGACACTGAAAGGGGGTTTTCCGACACTCAGAATATACATAATTTTCATTCAGAGGAGAAACCATGGACAAATATTTTATAAAAACTTTGCAGTTATCGATCCTGGGAATGTTTATATTCTCGAATTCCAGCCTTTATGCGGTTAATCTTACCGAATCAAAATTTGTCGATCCGGAATATTCGAAAAAAATTTCCATGGATTTCAAGAAAGCGCAGCTCAATGATGTGCTGAAAATTTTTTCACAGCAGTCGGGTCTCAATTTTATTGCCGGCCAGGATATTGCCAATAAGGAAATTACTCTCTATCTTGACAATGTTCCGGTGGAAGAAGCCTTAGAGCGGATTCTCAACGCGAATAGCCTTACCTATGAGATTCAGCCCGGAAGCGATATTTTCATTGTTAAACCTGTTCAAAAGCCGGAGATTGAAATGGTGACGCGGGTTTACTCATTAAAATACGCCACGGTTGCGACATCCAAATTAAACAGCACTATCGCCATCAGCAGCGGTTCCAGCACAACCTCAAGCGCTTCCGCCACAACTACAACTGCAACCGGCAGCACCGCTGGGATTATTTCAGCTATAAAAGCGGTACTGAGTAAGGACGGGACAATTGTGGAGGATCCGCGGACCAACAGTCTCATTATCACGGATGTCCCCAGCCAGTTTCCCACCATAGAGCAGACGATTACAAAACTTGATGTTCCGATACCTCAAATTCTTATTGAAGTCGAAATGTTAGACATTTCCAAATTAACCGGCGAACAGATTGGCTTAAAATATGGAGCGACTCCTGTGACTTTTACCGGCGGCAAACGCAGCCATTTTTACCCTTGGGATCAGAATGATTTAATTCGTTCTGGTCGTGTCACACTTGATTCCTCAACTCCGGAATTTAAAACCGGCACCATTGACGCTTCCGGTTTATCCTTTATTCTGCAATTTCTTAAATCGCAGACGGATACCAAAAATCTGGCACGGCCAAGTATCCTCACGTTGAATAATGAAACGGCTGAAATAAAAATTTCGACTAACGAAGCCATCGGGCTCACCACGCAGACCAATGCCTCGCAAGGGGGACTATCAAGCCAGGCCGTCCAAGCGGAACGGGTTCAAACCGGGGTATTTTTAACCGTCACGCCCCAGGCAAATCTTTTGACCTCTGAGATCACGATGGCGATTGTCCCCAAAGTCATCCAGGCGCGCACCGGCGCCACATTTGAGGGAAAGACTTTTAAAGACCCCGAGGAACGCGGCACGCAATCCATTTTGCGCGTTAAAAGCGGAGAGACGATTATTTTAGGAGGGTTATTACGCGTTGACAAACAAAAAACCATTACAAAATTACCTATTCTTGGAGACTTGCCGTTGGTGGGAGGCGCCTTTCGCCATAAAGACGACAGCGACCAAGAGCGCGAATTAATCATTTTTATAACACCCCATATAGTGAGCGAGGAAACCCTGGCAAAAAAATCCTTAACAGTTTATCAGCCGTTAGACCGGGAGCAGGATATCCCAGCATCCCGTTTAGAAGAAATAGAAAAAACCTTAACGATTCTCGAAAAGAAAAAACTATAAAAGCTGTCCTATGGCCCACTATAAACTTGGCGAAATATTACTCAAACAAGGTGTGATCACCGAGACGCAATTGACGCAGGCGATCGAAACCCAAAAGGGCGAAAAAGGCCGCATTGGTGAAATCCTGGTTAAACTCGGTATCGTCCGCGAAGAAGACATCGCGGCTGCTCTCGGAACCCAGCTAGGGATTCCCTATTCCGCCGCCAATTCAGAATTGTTAAGCCCCAAAACAGACCAGGCTTTAGAAAAATTGGTTCCTTTCGAATTTGCCCAAAAAAATTGCGCGCTGCCGCTTTCTAAGAATATGCGCTTGTTAACCTGCGCCGTCGCTGATCCGCTGGACTTGATCATGCTGGACAATCTCAAAAAAATCACCGGTCTGGAATTGAATTTGGTTATTTCCACACGCTCCTCCATTTTAAGCGCTATCAATCAATTTTATATGAGATCCGGCAAAGGGGGGGAAGGCCGCACCACCATGCTCAATCAGGCGGTGCAAAGCACTTACGCCCCGCAAACCGCCCAAGAGTCCATCACCCAAATCGATTCCTCCTCAGCCACCGCTGAATTGAGTATCGATAAATTGATCGCCAAAGCCGGCGAGGCGCCGGTCATCAAACTGGTGGATCTGATTTTACGTCAGGCGATTGACGAACGGGCCAGCGATATTCATATTGAGCCTTACAAAGATAAAATTGTTTTGCGCTACCGCATTGATGGAAAACTCTATCAAATTCCGCCGCCCGCCTCGCATTTGCAGACGGCTATTGTTTCGCGCATTAAAATTCTGGCCAAACTGGATATTGCCGAAAAACGCCTGCCGCAAGACGGAGCAATAAGCGCTAAGCTGGAAGACCGTACCGTCGATTTGCGTATTTCCACAATCCCCACAGTCTGGGGAGAAAAAGTCGTCATGAGAATTTTGGACAAAGGAGCAATTCCTATGGAGTTGACCGGACTGGGCTTTGATCAACTGCAAGTCGAAAAAATCCGCAAAGCGATCAAATCACCGTATGGGTTACTCTTTGTTACTGGGCCAACGGGCAGCGGAAAATCCACGACTCTTTACGCGGCGATCCATGAAAGTATGGATCCGCATAAAAATGTTGTGACCGCTGAGGATCCGGTTGAATTTAAAATTGAAGGAATCAACCAAGTCGCGATCAAGGCAGAAATCGGATTGACCTTTGCCTCAGCCTTGCGGGCGTTCTTGCGTCAGGACCCGGATGTCATCATGGTCGGGGAAGTCCGCGATCTGGAAACCGCCCAAATCTGCGTCCGCGCGGCGCTTACCGGGCATTTTGTTTTAAGCACTTTGCATACGAATGACTCTGCCTCTGCCGTCACCCGCCTTCTCGATATCGGGATTGAGCCTTACCTTTTAACGCCGTCTTTGACTTTAGTGATCGCGCAGCGGTTAGGCCGCCGGCTCTGTGCCAAATGCAAGGAACCCTATGAACCAACCCGAGAAGAGCGCGAATCTTTCAAATTGAAAAGCGATTTGATCTACCGGTCCAAAGGCTGCGATGACTGCAACCATACAGGATACAAAGGCCGCGTTGTTATTGCCGAAGTTATGTCCATTGATGAAAAGATCCGTGAGCTTATCTCCCGACGAAAAAGCTATATGGAAATTTTAGACGCCTCGCGGAAAAATGGCATGGACACCCTTTTTGAAAGCGGCCTTAAAAAGGTCGAAGAGGGAATCACCAGCCTTGATGAAATTTTAAGTGTTACCGTATCACTATAAATTTAAAAATTTTTTACATGCCAAAATTCGCGTATACAGTTAAAGATATTAACGGCAAGACTACTTCTGACGTGATCGATGCCCTTGACCGTTCGGCCATGATTCAAGACCTACAAAAAAAGGGATTTTTTGTTGTCAACGTGCAGGAAGTAAAGGCCGCCGATACATTACAATTATTACAGCGGCCAAGCAAAAAAAAATTTACCCATAAAAAAATTAAATTAGACGATCAAATCCTGTTCGCGCGGCAGTTGACCACGATGCTTGAAGCCGGCGTAACACTTTTGCGCAGCCTCGATGTGATCGTTTCCCAGATTGCCAGCGAAAATTTTCATAAAGTTGTAACCCGCGTGCGCGGCGATGTGGAGCAAGGGAGCTCTTTAAGCGCCGCCTTGGCCAAACACCCGAGAGTGTTCAATCAGTTTTGGGTGAGTTTAGTGGAAGTAGGAGAGGCCTCCGGTACCATGCCCGCAGTTCTCAATAAACTCGCGTTTTACCTCGAACAGCAAGCCGCGTTTCGCTCCTCTATCATTTCAGCCATCATTTATCCCGTTATCCTCTTTGTGGTGGCGATGGGGGCGGTGGCCTTCTTCGCGCTGGTGGTGGGGCCCAAATTTGAAGAGATATTTACATCGATGCATGTTGAGCTGCCGCTCATCACCAAAGTTCTTTTGGCGACTTTTCATTTCATACGCAAAAATTTCCTGCTGCTTATCGGCTGCCTCATTGCCGTATTTTTTGTGCTGAAGGCTTACGTCAGAACCTACCGAGGGCGCTTAACGAAAGAAAGAATCCTTTTCGGAATACCGAAGATAGGCGAAGTCTATAAACTCATCATCCTCGAGAGATTTTCCTCACAGATGGCCATCCTGATTGACAGCGGGGTGCCGATCCTTTACGCCTTGGATATTACACAGCGGCTGGTTGATAATAATACCTGCGCTCTTATCATCGGCGACATTAAAGAAGGGGTGCGGCAAGGAAAGATGCTCATCGATCCCATGCAGAAAAGCAATTTTTTTCCGCCCATGACCATTCAAATGATCATGGTCGGCGAGGAAACCGGCGAATTAAGCAAAATGCTTAAACACGTTGCCAATTTTTATCAGGAAACCGTTGAGGTATTCATGAAGCGTTTATCCACTATTGTGGAGCCGTTTATGATCATTTTTATGGGGGTGGTCATAGGCGTCATCGTTATTGCCATGTTCCTGCCCATGTTCAATATTGCCCAATTGGGCGGCGGAAGAGGAGGTGGCTAGTACTAGTACACTGTAACAGAAATTTTTAATCTTATATTCCCTCTCCCATAGGGAGAGGGCTAGGGTGAGGGATAGAGAGATCAACGTCAATTTTCCCCTCATCCTGACCTTCTCCCAAAGGGGAGAAGGAATTATAACATCAGAAATTAATGTTACAATGTACTAGAGAAATCAAATTTGAAATACGAATGTCGTCAGCCTAAGGCTGATCCGCCTTAGGCGGAAAATCCAAAACAAATCTGAAATTAGAAAATCCAAATTTCAAAAATTTTAAATTTTGTATTTAAGGTTTCGCGCTTGTTTAGGATTTCGAATTTAGAATTTCACATTTTCCGGTTAATTTGTTCTTTGAAAACGTTTTCACATTATTCATGCCCGCGTCATTGACAGCGTCGATTTTTGTGTTATATATGCAGTAGAAGATGTAAGGTGGAGAAGCGCTGAAAAACCAGGTATCTTCCTGGCCTGGCAGAGTCCGGTTAAAAGGACAAAGTCATGGGTAAACTACTCGTTAAGGGTAGGACACAAAGCTAGAGGGCCCTGAAGGTAAGGCGCAGGGCAGCCAGCTGCCAATATAGATGAGCGAATATATTGACGTCAGAATAATGTGGCCTATTCTAAAAAAGTAGAATAGGTTTTTTTATTGAAAACTATAAAAAGGAGGGAAAAGGAAACAAAAAAACTTAAAGCGAAAAACTTAAAACTCAAAGCGAAAAACTAAAGTCATTCTGTAAGATAAATAAAGGAGATGGTTCAAATGAAAAAAAGGAATAATCGAAGCGGTTTTACTCTCTTGGAAATTATCATTGTGATTATTATCATCGGCGTCTTGGCTAGTTTGGCCTTGCCTAGATTCTTTGCTCTCGTTGAAACAAGCCGGGGCGGCGAAGCGCTTAACACGATTTCGGCCATCCGCGGATCCATGGTACGGTTTGCTTTACGAAATGGAAACTCATATGTGGGTGCAAATCTGTCTACAATCGATATTTTAGATCCTTCTGCTACTGCCGCTAATACTCACTTCACATACACTACCTTTGTCAATGCTACTTCTTTTACAATTGTTGCCACTCGTAATACCCGTAACGGAGGTAGCGGAGGCACCGTCCATATCCAACAAGATGATACTGCGCAAACTGTTACCAAAGGTGGTACAACTCCGTTTGCTGGTATCTAATAGCTTAATCACGAGTCACCGAGGGCTTAGCAGTTTGCTAAGCCCTCGGTGATTTCAAATAAAAAATGCTCAAAATCCGCAAAATATATGGTTTTACATTACTTGAAGTTATGGTTACGGTTATCATCTTAGGCGTGGCTGTACTGCTTGCCGTGCCTATTTTTTTTAACATTGTGGAAGCAAATTATGCCGAAGAGGGGAAGCATAAGCTGCAAGCGCTTTTGGGCGCCCAAAAGCGCTATGCCATTGAGCACAAAGACCTATATACCTCTAATATTGCGAATCTCGATGTGGATATCCTGGTTTCCGCGACATTTTTTGCGCCCTATGTCAATGACAACATCACCGCGAGTTTTATTGCTGGGATTGGCAGAAAAGGCAGCAACCCCTACACTCTATTTATTAAAGACGATGGAACGTTTGTATGCGCCAGCAGTAATAATAACGGTATGTGCACAAAAATCGGCATGCAAGAATGCAACGAGGCATTTTGTGGGGCTGTTAAGCAATACCCGTAAAGACCAAATTTGCGCTGCCAAATAAAAATGCGCCTACAAAAATTAAAAACCGGCTTTACCTTGATGGAAATCATGGTGGTTATTATTATCATCGGGATCCTCGCCACGATTGCCATTCCCAACTATTCAAAAACTATTGATCGCTCCCGTCTGCAGGATGCCATGCAGCAGCTTATCACGCTGCACGCGGCTAATATGATTCTTCGCGCGCAAAGCGGTACGGGATTTTTAGATACCTTCGGAGGAAATTGGGACCACATCACGTTCAATCCACTTCTTGGTATCAATATCATTCCCAACGGTTTCACGTATACTTATACTGGAACACCCACCACCTTTACTGCCACGGCAAAGCTTGGAACGACGTACACTGTCACCATCACTGAGATAGAAATTGACACCGACCCATCCAATACAATACCCGACAATCCTATATGTACAGGCGGGGCCGCGTGCCCGGGCACGGGCCCGCAATAATGAGTTTATTTTGAGCTGACATTATGCTGCGCACTTTAAAAAATCAAACAAATGGTTTTTCCCTCGTTGAGGTGATTGTCGCGGCTTTAATTTTTTCTATCGCTGCCGCCGGGCTTTTTATGGCGATTTCCAAAACCCGCGAGCCAGCCACGGTTTCTACCAAAGAATTGGAGGCGGCCTGGTGCGCAAAATTTTACCTAGACTGGCTTTCGTCCAAAGTGAGCGCCAGCACTTGGAATACGCCCGGGACACCCCTTTTCCCTGGAATCAACTATACCAATACCTGCGGAAGCTTTAATGTCCTCTATAACATCATCGATAATCCAACGACCGGTGGGCGCGATATTAACATAACCGTCAACTGGATCTAATGAAAATACATAGAAAAACTTATTTTAATAAAAGCGGCATCACCTTAACCGAACTCATCGTCTCGGTTATCATTATGGGAGTGATTATGTTAGGCGTTGTCGCGCTCGATTATGCCATGCGCCAATCCCACCGCACATCCTCCGGTGATGCCGCACTTTCCATGCGCATGGCCGCCACCATGAGCCATATCAGTAACAGTGCCGTGCTGGCGACTGGGAATCGCCTGGACATAGGGATCGATACTTCCAGCTCCCAAACAGTCTTTATACGCAAAGGGATAGGGGACCCCACTACGTACGGCGATGACCAATGGGTCGTGTATAATTTTGATCCGACGAGTCAACGCCTCACGTTTTGCCCGCAAGCGAATGTTACGGTTGGCCCTCCTCATACGTTTCCCGATCCTTATTGCCTTGACACATCCCAAGAGTATTTGATCATCTTGGCCAATGATGTCATTTTTAATTTTGTGGGGGATGAAAATACGTTTAATCTTTATTTGGAAATTACCATCACCAGCCGTTATGACGTAACCGCAGCCGCTGACCCAATAAAAAATCGTACTATGACCTCTACGACCCGGATCATCCCTTTACAGCATACCTATTGACGCATGCCCCGCTTAAACCAAAAAACAGCCAGCGTAATTCGCTCATCACAAGAAACTCTATTTTCTCCATTTGATGCGTCAGCGTTCGTATTATTCCGTGTTCTATTTGGGGCACTACTTATTATTCAAGTCTTTTTTATATTCACCTCAGAATTTGTTAATGAAAATTTCGTGCAGCCGTATTACCATTTTCCCTATACACTTTTTGATGTTCTCCATTTTCAGCGTTTGCCGCCGGCGCTCATGCACGCTCTTTTTCTCATCATGGGGCTGGCGGCTATGGCCATAACTTTTGGGTTTTTCTTCAAGACCGCGTCTGCCATTTTTTTCTCCACTTTTTTGTACGCGTTTCTCTTTGAAAAATCGCTGTACAATGATCATTACTATATAATTCTTTTGATTACCTTCCTGTTTATTTTCATGAAAACGCCGCGCTCACCGAGGCCCAAGAGTTTCCTATCCTCACCGGCATTAAGCGCGTCCATACCTTTCTGGCAAATTTTTATATTACGCGCGCAATTTATTATTGTCTATTTTTACGCGGCTATTGCCAAACTCGACTACGATTGGCTCGTGCGCGCCGAGCCTCTGCATCGGATATTGTCGAAAAAAATACTTTTTGGGTATCAGCTGGACCACCTAGGGATTGCCTGGTTTTTTAGTTACGGCGGGATCATTTTAGATTTATTGATTGTTATACTGTTTTTCTGGGGACGATACCAACGAGTTGCGTTTGCGTGTATTATCATTTTTAATTTAACGAATCATTGGTTGTTCCCGGATATTGGCATCTTTCCGTTTCTGATGATGGGGGCGATTGCGTTATTTCTTAAGCCGAGCGAAATTAAGGAATTTCTTAAAAAAATAAATATATTCCCAAAAGCGCCTACTGAACCACATTGTTTAGAAAAATCACCCCCAGGCAAAAGGGAAGCAGCCGCTGGCCAAACTTGTGTGCTTTATTTTATTGTGATTTATCTCTTGGCCCAATTTCTTATTCCGCTGCGCCATTTTGTTTTATATCCGGGAAACCCAAGCTGGTCTTTTGAGGGGGCGAGGTTTTCTTGGAGATTAAAAATGAACACCAAAATTGTAAGATACAGAGTGTTGGTCACCAATCCGCACACAGGCCAAACGCAGGACTTCACTCGCCCGGGCACCTTAACGATCCGGCAAAGCTGGCTCGATAATATGCCGGATATGCTTTTGCAGTACGTGCATTATTTACGGGATGAATTAAAAAGTATTGGCGTGCACCAGCCGATTATCACGGTTGAGGCTGAAGCTTCCTTTAACGGACGCCCGTTTCAACCTTACATTGACAGCCGTGTGAATTTAGCGGAAGTTAATTATCCGCTCTTTTCGAGCGCGGATTGGATTGTCCCACAAGATATTTTTCGCTATGTATCTAAAGACGCTTTTTTTTGAAAAAATTGATATACAGCGAAATAGGGTTATGTATAATAACCACTCAAAGAAAAATAGTACGGATTTAGCACAAACGTGCATAAACTAAAAATGACCTCAATCGCGCTTTTCACTAATTACCTGAAATTAAATGAGTTAACCATTTTGGGCCGATAGCTCAGTTTGGGAGAGCGCCTGGTTCGCAATCAGGAGGCCGGCGGTTCGATCCCGCCTCGGTCCACCAAAATAAGCTGTCAGCCTTCAGGTATCAGCTTTCAGCTGCTGATTGCTGAGAGCTGACACCTGACAGCTAAAAGCATGCACCGCTTTTTTTACCCAAAAATCGATCCACGCCAATTGTACTTAACCCTCAGCGACTCGCGAGAGATCCACCATTTGAAAAATGTCCTGCGCCTGAAACCCCATGACACCGTTATGCTTTTCAACGGAGAAGGTAAAGAAGCCATTGGAATCATCCAATCCATAAAATCACATGCCGTTGACATCCGCATTCAAGATGTTAAAATTTCTGATATTCGCAAAAAAATTTTCCTCACACTGGCTTGCGCAATTCCCAAAAATGCCAAATTCGAGTGGATCATCGAGAAGGCCACCGAGCTCGGCGTGGATGAGATTATCCCTCTGCAAACTCAGCGCAGCGAAGTCCGCCTGAATACTGAGCGCGCGGATAAAAAAAACACGCGTTATAAAACTATTGCTTTAAACGCCGCAAAACAATGCCAGCGCACCATCCTGCCGGTCATAAAGAATATTTGTCCATTCTCAACGGCTCTCAAAACCATAGATGAAAAAACACTCGCCCTGATTCCGCACTTAAGCGGCGAGCGCGGGACTCTGCGTGAGGTATTGCAACAGATAAAAAATTATAAACGGATTCTTTTTTTTATCGGCCCGGAAGGGGATTTCACTCCAGAAGAAATCAATCAAGCCACCAAGGCCGGCTGCATTCCGATTTCTCTAGGGGAAACTGTGCTTAAAGTTGATACCGCTGCCATATCGGTTATCGCCTTTGCCCGCCTTTTTTGTTTTTATGGGCCTTTGTACAACTAAAGAAAAAAATTTGGATTTATCATTGAGGAGACAAAGGCCAATATTGACTACCTCAATTCTTTTGGTTCTACAAAGGTCAATGGACAGCATTTGCCTTTCCAGAATCCCCGTCGTGTGTTTGTCCTTTTTAGTCAAATTTGAAATTATTCCAAAACAGAGAGTTAACACTGCTTAAACGCATGTTAAACGCATGCGAAAACATTGACACATTTTTTTAAGTACGCTATAATTGGCAGTTCGTAAATACTCAGCATAGGAGGAAAATATGTTGGAACAGAATAAAACGGTTGAATTGGAAAATAAGCGCAAGGCCCTCGATTTAGCGCTCACGCAGATTGAAAAACAATTCGGTAAGGGCTCGATCATGCGGCTGGATATAACGGCAAAGCAGGATATTCCCGCTATCCCGACCGGATCGTTAGCCTTGGATTTAGCACTGGGTATCGGTGGCATACCCCGCGGACGTGTCGTAGAAATATATGGACCGGAATCCTCCGGAAAAACAACTTTGACCTTAAGCATTATCAAGCAGGTTCAAGGCTTAGGAGGTGTGGCGGCCTTTATTGACGCCGAGCATGCCTTCGATTCGAATTATGCCAAAATCGTGGGCGTCAAACTGGAGGATCTTTTGATCTCGCAGCCGGATACCGGTGAGCAAGCCTTAGAAATCACGGAAACTCTCGTGCGCTCCAATGCCGTGGATCTGGTTGTGATCGACTCTGTTGCGGCCCTCACCCCCAAAGCCGAGATCGAAGGGGAAATGGGAGACTCCCATATGGGATTGCAAGCCCGCCTAATGTCGCAAGCCTTGCGCAAATTGACCGCAGCAATTAACAAGTCAAAAACCTGCGTAATTTTTATCAACCAAATCCGCATGAAAATCGGGGTCATGTTTGGAAACCCGGAAACGACGACTGGTGGCAACGCCCTGAAATTTTATGCCTCGGTGCGCATTGACCTGCGACGGATCGAATCGCTCAAGCAAGGCGAAGAATTTATCGGCAACCGTATCCGCGCAAAAATTGTCAAAAATAAAGTCGCCCCGCCTTTTCGCGATGCCGAATTCGAAATTTTATTCACTGAAGGAATCTCCAAAATCAGCGATATTCTCGATCTGGGTATTAAGTCCGAAGTCATCGCCAAGTCCGGCTCCTGGCTTTCCTTCGAGAATGAAAAAATCGGGCAAGGCCGCGAAACCGCCAGAAAGTTTCTGCAAGAGAACCCTAAAACGTTAACCAAAATCGAAAAACAAATCATAACTAAACTCAAAAAATGACTCTGTTGACCAAATCTAAAAAACAATTACTGAATCGCGGTGTTTTTTTTGTCATTACTCTTTTTTTGGAAATAACTGTTTTTATCTCACCGGTTCTTGCACAAAGCGCTGAGCCCAATCTTGCCACCGCCGTTGAAGATGTGGCCAATCGGATCGGCCCAACGGTCGTTTCGATTGCCACGGAAAAAACCGAACATTATCGTATCAATGGCAATCCGTTTTATGGCTCGCCGTTTCAGGATGAATTTTTCCAAAAATTTTTTGAAGACTTCTTTGGCGAAATTCCGGAAAAGCAATTCAAACGCTCCGGTCTTGGCTCGGGTGTCATTATTGATAAAGACGGTTTCATTTTGACTAATGAACATGTTGTGGCCGGTGCGGATAAAATTTCCGTTACATTATCCGATGGACGGCAGTTCAAAGGAGTCTTAAAGGGAACTGACCCGCGCTCCGATCTAGCCGTCATCAAAATCGACGCGCCTAATCTCCCGGTAGCGGCCTTGGGCGACTCGGATAAACTCAAAATTGGCCAATGGGTGATAGCGATCGGTAATCCCTTTGGTCATATTCTATCCAACCCGGAACCGACTGTGACAACCGGTGTGGTGAGCGCCCTGAACCGTTCCTTGCCCCGCACGTCGCGCACGGATTCAGATTATTCCGACCTTATCCAAACCGACGCCGCGATTAATCCCGGTAATTCCGGCGGACCGCTGGTCAATCTCAACGGCGATATCGTTGGCATCAATGTCGCGATCTTTTCTACATCGGGCGGGTATCAGGGGATTGGCTTTGCGATTCCGGTGAATAATGCCAAGCGAATAGTTCAGCAGCTCATCGCCGGCAAAAAAATTGCCTACGGGTGGATTGGCGTAAGTATTCAAAATTTGGATGAGCGATTAGCAAAATATTTTGGCCTTCCTACAACGGACGGGGTTCTGGTTGTGAAAGTTTTATCGCAAGGCCCCGCGGAGAAAGCCGGCATCCAAGACGGCGATATTATTTTAGCGGCCGATGGAAAAAAAATTACCAACATGAACACACTATTAAAACATGTTGGCAATGCCGCGGTTGGAAAGCCAGTCACCTTAACCATTTTTCGCGATAATAAAAAAATTGAAATTGACATAACCATCCAGCAGCGACCTTCTTTCGATGAACAGGGAGAAAAAATACTGGAAGATGAAGCCGGCGAGACAGATATCTCTGACTCCCAGCAGCTCAAGGAATGGCGGGGGATTGAAGTCAAAGACATTACACCCATACTTGCCCAACAGTTAAGGCTTCCCCAAACCGAGGGTGTCATTATCGCAAATCTCAAGCCTGAAAGCCCGGCTGAAAGCGGCGGCCTTCAGCAAGGTGATATAATTATTGAAGTAAATAAAAGGCCAATCAAGGGCACAAACGATTTCCTGAAGGCGACAAAAAGCGCGAAAGGGAATTGTTTGGTCCGGGTATTACGCGGTTATTTTGTGATCGAAGAAAAATAATGGCGTACTGATTTTCCTTGCATAAAAAAGTAACTTCCAGAGGAAATCAGTACAGTCATTGCTCCCACTGAATAGAATTAAGGAAAGCAATGGCGTACTGATTTTCCTTGCATAAAAAAGTAACTTCCAGAGGAAATCAGTACAGTCATTGTTTCTTCTAAATAAAAATTATGGAAAACAATGACGCGGGATGAAAAAGCAAAGGCGCGGGATACGGTGTTGCGGCTTTTAAAATTTCGCCCGCGCAGTGAACAAGAAGTCCAAGCAAAGCTGAAAGCCAAAAAAATTTCCGATGAGACAATCACCCAAACCATTCAGTATTTTAAACAGCTGCAGCTTATTGACGATCATCAATTCGCCAAGAGCTGGATTACTGCCCGCCTCGCACGACCATTCGGCATAAACCGTATCCGTTTTGAACTCAAAATTAAAGGGGTCAATGACGAAATTATTAAGGAGCTGCTCAACGAAATAAACGATCCTGATGCGCAATGGAAAGCGGTCTTAACGCTAGCCGAAAAAAGATCCGTAAAATACAAAAATCTTGAACCAAGGAAAGCCAAGCGGCGTATTTTCGAGTATTTATCCCGGCGGGGTTTCAGTCCGGATACAATCCTGAAGGTTATGCGGGAATTATCACTATGACGGCAAACGCAATCCGAGAGTGTTTTTTAGAATTTTTTAAATCCAAAAAACATACCATCGTTGCCAGCGACTCGGTCGTGCCCAAGAATGACCCAACTGTTTTATTCACCACCGCCGGTATGCAGCAATTCAAGCGGCAGTTTTTGGGCCATATGGAAGGTTATACCCGCGCGGCCAGTTCCCAAAAATGTCTGCGCACTGATGATTTAGATAAGGTCGGCAAGACACCATGCCATCACACATTCTTTGAAATGCTGGGAAATTTTTCTTTTGGAGATTATTTTAAAAAAGAAGCGATTGCCTGGGCATGGGAATTTCTGACCGAAGAAATGAAATTGTCTGAGGAAAAACTTTGGGTTTCGGTTTATAAAGATGACGCTGAGGCTTATACGATTTGGCTCAAGGATGTTGGAATTTCTAAAGAAAAAATTTTGAAATTAGGGGATAAAGATAATTTCTGGCCGGCGGAGGCAAAAGAAAAAGGGCCCAACGGGCCATGCGGTCCATGCTCCGAAATTTTTTATGATTATGGAAAGGGCGTGGTCTCGGATTGCAAGAATGAAAACTGCGACCCATCCTGCAGCTGCGGGCGCTTTACCGAAATCTGGAATCTCGTGTTTACCCAATTCAACCGCAAAGAAGGCGGAATTCTCGAACCACTGCCAAATAAAAATATCGATACTGGGATGGGACTGGAACGGCTTGTTGCACTCGTGCAGGGCAAAAAGAGTAATTATGAGACGGATTTGTTTGAGCCTATTATAAAGGCGGTAAAAGATAAAATTACATCGGTAGGACGTGCGAGCGATGAGGAAATTGTTGCAAAAATTATTGCCGATCATACTCGGGCGATTGTTTTTGGTATTGCTGATGGTGTACTGCCATCCAATGAAGGACGTGGGTATGTTATCCGTAGATTGATAGTGGACATCACAGACATCGCTTTACGTTGTGGTCACCAAAAACCGATTATTTATTCCTTGGTTCCTTTTGTGGTGAATTCTATGGGTGAGGCCTATCCGGAATTAGCAAGAAAGGCGTCCGAAATTAGCAACATGATTAAAAAAATCGAAGAATCATACATAAAATTACTTAAAGAACGAATTCCACTATTAACGACAGCGATTCAGAATGCAAAAGGCGACCCGGAGCAAATTGGACAAATAATATTTCAATATCGTGATACTTTTGGTTTGACATTACCAACAATAAAGAGTGAAGCTGACTCAGTTGGTGTCACTCAACAACAATGGGAAAAGTCAGTTACTTTCTATAATAATCTTATGAAAGAACAGCAAACCCGTTCCCACACTTCTAGCAAGATGACTGGCGAACGCTTTGCGGATATCGAATTGAATTTAACTGGAATTCCCAAAACGAAATTTATCGGATATGATCATTTTACAGGGCAGGGGAAAATCATTAAACTGTTCGTTGATGATGCTGAGGTCAACCAGGTTTCGAGCGGCGATCATGTAAAAGTTATTTTGGATCAAACCCCGTTTTACGCCGAGGCCGGCGGGCAGATCGGCGATACTGGTTACTTAATAGGCCAACAAGGGAAAGTCCGCATCCTTGACACGAAAAAGCAGGACGATATTTATATTCATTTCGGCAGAGTCGAAGAAGGCAAAATAAAGATTAATGAAACTCTCGATGCTAACATAGACGCCGGACGCCGGCTATCTATCATGAGCAATCACACGGCGACTCATTTACTGCAATCGGCTTTAAGAGAAATTTTAGGCACGCATGTTCAGCAGCAAGGATCGCTCGTGGCGGAAGACCGCCTGCGCTTTGATTTTACACATCCCAAAGCCTTGACGAAAGAACAGCTCACGCAAATCGAAGATAAAATCAATGAGCGTATTACACACCATGATACCGTTATCAAGGAAGAGATGTCGCTCGAAGAAGCCAAAAAAAAAGGAGCGCTGGCTTTCTTTGCGGAAAAGTATAAAGAGAAAGTCCGGGTTATTTCTATAGGGAATTATTCGAAAGAATTTTGTGGCGGGACACACCTTGACTCGACGGGAGAAATCAAACGGTTTATTATCTCCAGCGAAGGGGCTGTGGCCCAGGGGATCCGCCGCCTCGAAGCAAAAACGGGGCCTGGCGCTCAAGGATTCATTAAAGAACGCGAAAAAAGAGAACTTGAGCGCAAACAATCAGAAGAAAAGCGGTTGCAAGAACTCACAGAGAAAAAAAGCGCGGACCGTCGGCGTTTGGAATTTTTTAAAAATAATTTAAAGTCAATTGTCGACAAAGCTGATTCAGTCAATGACACAAAAATCATTACCTATACTTTTACTGATTCAGATGCCAATCAGCTTAAAGACTTCTTTGATGTAATCAAGCAGCAGGTCCCGTCTGTCGCCGTCTGTTTCGGTTCAATACACAACGGCAGTGCATCGGTGGTCGTGGGTGTCTCAAGTGATCTGATAGCAAAGGGAATCAAGGCCAGTGAGCTCATTAAAGATATTGCTCCCTTGATCAAAGGCAGCGGCGGCGGACGGCCTGAGTTAGCGCAGGCAGGAAGTAAAGAGGCTGATGAAATTGAGGCGGCCATTGCCCAAGCCGGACGGATCATTAAAGAAAAAGTAAAATCGTAAAATGAAAATTTTAAAACAATCAAGCCAGAATATTCAAAAAATTTACGATCGCAATATGTACGCGCGCAAAAAACACATCGAAGAAAAGGTCCGTCGGATCATCGAGGATGTCAAACTTAACGGCGATGAGGCGGTCATCAAATATACGAAGCGGTTTGATAAAATCCGCTTAAGCGCGCGGCAGCTCAAGGTTGAAGAAAGTGAAATCAGCGGCGCGTTTCAAAACATCACAAGCGATTTTGTCTCGCATCTGAAGGTCATTATCAACAATGTCTCGATTTTTTATAAGAAGCAAATCCAAAAACCCTGCCGCATCAAACAGGACGAAGGGGTGCTTTTAAAGGAAAATATCCTGCCGATTGAATCGGTGGGGATTTATATTCCCTCTGGTACCGCGCCCTTACTCTCAACGGTCTATATGACAGTCATCCCAGCCAAGATCGCCGGCGTTAAGCGCATTGTCATTATCACGCCTCCTGATAAAGACGGCCATATCAATCCATACATTTTAGCGGTAGCCAATCTCTTAAAGGTCAATGAAATTTACCGGGCCGGGGGAGCCCAGGCAGTCGCGGCACTGGCCTTTGGCACCAAAACCATACCCAAAGTCGATAAAATCATCGGCCCCGGCAATATGTACGTGACCGAAGCCAAACGCCAGCTTTTTGGTTACGTCGATATCGATATGCTCGCCGGCCCAACCGAATTAGTGGTGATTGCCAACCGTCACAGCAATGCGGATTTTGTCGTGGCGGATTTAGAAGCCCAGCTTGAACATTTAGGCGGTTTAGCTATTCTGATCACAACGTCGCGGGAATTGCTAAAGGAAGTTCGCAAACGAGTTGTCAAAGGATTTGGAATTTTTGCCAAAAATATTGATGAAGCGGTCGCGATTGCCAACCGTATCGCGCCCGAGCACTTACAGATTTTGACGAATAATCCTTTGGCCATTGCCAAACATATCAAAAATGCGGGCGCGGTATTTTTAGGGCCGTACAGCCCAACGGCGCTCGGAGATTACGCGGCAGGACCGAGCCACGTCCTGCCAACTCTGGGCACAGCAAAATTTGCTTCTGGAATTTGCCTTTCGGATTTTGTTAAAAAAACGCACGTGATTTCTTATTCCAAGCGCGCGCTTGAAAAATTAAGCGAACCCATTGACAAAATTGCCAATCTCGAAGGTCTTAAAAAACACGCGGATTCGATTCATATCCGTTTTGGAAAGGAATAAATGTATGGCCAAGAAAATACGTAAAGCAAAAATCGAGCGTAAAAGTACAGAAACACAAATTAAAGGCAAGCTCACTGTCAATGGCAGCGGAAAAACGAAAATCAAAACGCCGATCGGCATTCTCACACATATGCTCGAACTTTTTGCGTTTCATGGTTTCTTTGATTTGACGCTGGAGGTAAAAGGGGACACCCATGTGGATATTCACCATACCAACGAAGACATCGGGATCGTATTGGGCAAAGCTTTTAAGGATGCTCTGCAAGATAAAAAAGGGATAAAACGTTTCGGTTTTGGTTTTGCGCCAATGGAAGATACGCTGGGACAGACTGTCATTGATATCAGTGGACGAGGGCACTTAAAAATCAATATTGACAGTCGAGACGATGCGTGGGAAGAAAAAGGTTACACGTTTAAACATTTAGAGCATTTTCTAGACTCTTTTGCCAAGGGGCTGGGGGCCAACCTCATCGTAACAATAAAAAATCCCGCAAGCACCGCGGATTTACATACCATCATAGAAACAGTTTTTAAATCACTCGGGATGGCCTTAGATCAAGCCACTCAATTCGATCCCCGGCGGAAAGGTGTGCCATCAACAAAGGGAATAATAGATTGATTGCCATCATCGACTACGGCATGGGAAATTTGCGCAGTGTGCAAAAGGCTTTAGAAAAAGTCGGCGCCCAAACTGTCATTACCCAAGACCCAACGGAAATCAGAAAAGCGCAAAAAATTGTGCTCCCCGGTGTTGGGGCGATGCAGCCGGCTATGGATAAATTACAAAATTTGGGTTTGGTCACTGTCATTGAAGAATCGCTGCGTCCAGGCAAACCGTTTTTGGGCATTTGTTTGGGCTTGCAATTGCTTTTTGAAAAGAGCTTTGAAGGCGGGGATGTACAAGGGCTGGGAATTCTTCCCGGTACAGTCGAAAGGTTCCAAAGCCTCAAAATTCCGCATATGGGGTGGAATCAATTAGAAATTAAAAATTCGGTCTGCCCTTTATTTTCTGGTGTGGAAGACACCGCAAACGTATATTTTTGCCATTCCTATTACGTACGTCCTCAAGATGCCGCTATTACGGCAACGACCACCGATTACGGTGTGGAATTTGTTTCCTCCATCCAAAAGAAGAATATTTTTGGGGTTCAATTCCATCCGGAAAAAAGCCAAACGATTGGGCTAAAAATTCTAAAAAATTTCGTTCAGCTCCCTGATAAAATTTAAAATGATCATTATCCCAGCCATTGATATTAAAGACGGGAAAGTTGTCCGATTATCGCAGGGGCAATTTGCTAAAGTCACTCACTACGCTGACGATCCCGTGGCCATGGCGCAGCATTGGGAAAGACAAGGCGCACCAATGCTGCATGTTGTTGACTTGGATGGCGCGCTGGAAGGGACACTCAAAAATTTTGCACTAGTCAAAAAAATCACGCAATCGGTTAAGATTCCGGTGCAAACCGGGGGGGGGGTACGAAGCCACGAAAACATCGAAAAACTTTTGTTGTCTGGTGTTTCGCGTGTTATCCTTGGAACCCGGGTTGTGAGCGACAAACGGTTCCTCAAAGAAGCGCTGTCGCTCGGCCAAGATAAAATTGCTGTCAGCCTGGACTGCTCTGATGGAAAGGTCACCCAGCGCGGCTGGACAGAAATTTCTAATCTGCTGGCAGTTGATTTTGCTAAAGAGTTGGAGCAATCTGGACTGCATTGCCTCATTTACACCGATATCGCGCGCGATGGGATGTTGACTGGTCCGAATATCGAGGGATTGGAAGAGATCCTTAACAGCGTCAAAATCGATGTCATCGCTTCCGGTGGCATTTCAGAGTTAAAAGACATTAAAAAACTTTTAGCCTTAAAGGCTAAAAACTTAATTGGCGCTATTACCGGCAAAGCAATTTATGAGAACAAATTAGATTTTAAAAAAGCTATTCATTTATGCTCACAAAGCGAATCATACCGTGTCTAGATGTCAAAGATGGCCGGGTCGTTAAAGGCGTCAATTTTGTGCAACTGCGGGATGCCGGTGACCCCGTCCAAATTGCCGAGGCCTATAATGAAAACAAGGCCGATGAAATTGTGTTCTTGGATATTACCGCAAGTTTTGAGGAACGGCCGATTTTTTTGGATATTGTCCGCCGCACAGCCGAAAAAGTTTTTATGCCTCTTACGGTGGGCGGTGGCATTAACAGCGTCCAAGATATCCGCGATTTGCTGAAAGCCGGGGCGGATAAGGTTTCGATCAATACAGCCGCGGTGAGAACTCCAGAATTGATTCGCGAGGCAGCAAAACAATTCGGCAGCCAATGTATTGTGGTAGCCATCGATGCCAAGAGAACACGCGATCGCTGGGAAGTATTCACGCATGGCGGCCGCAGCGCTTCCGGAAGGGAAGCCATTCAATGGGCCAAGGATGTTGAATCATTAGGCGCCGGCGAAATACTTCTCACAAGTATGGACTTTGACGGCACCAAAAACGGATATGATAT
This sequence comes from uncultured Planctomycetales bacterium, assembly GCA_964359575.1. Taxonomy (GTDB): domain Bacteria; phylum Omnitrophota; class Gorgyraeia; order Zapsychrales; family GWA2-47-8; genus 2-02-FULL-48-11. Next base: position 2,109 of record CAYHTV010000015.1, on the reverse strand, counting down.
TGCTTTAACAAAGGCCATCTGCCAAAATGTCAACATCCCCGTCATTGCTTCCGGAGGGGCGGGAAAAATAGAAGATTTCTATCACGTGTTGAGTCAAACCGGCGCCGATGCGGCGCTGGCCGCTTCGGTTTTTCATTACGGAGAATTAAAAATTCAAGATGTCAAAAATTATTTAGAAAAAAAATCCATGAATGTCCGCCTATGAATAAAGATAAACTCGAAACGATCAAAATAACGCAAAGAACTTTAAATAAGCTGCGATTTAATGAAGACGGCCTCATCCCAGCGATCATTCAGGATTATAAAAACAACGAAGTCCTGATGATGGCTTATATGAATCTTGAGTCTATCAAACGGACCATAAAATTAGGCAAGACCTGTTTTTGGTCACGCTCCCGTCAAGAGTATTGGGTGAAGGGCCTGACTTCTGGGCATTTTCAATTTGTAAAGAGCATCACGTATGATTGCGACTGTGATTGCATTTTGATCAAGGTTCGGCAAGTTGGCGCCGCATGCCACACGTATAAACGCAGTTGTTTTTATCGAAAAATTGTATAATGATGTACTCTCCATCTGAAACGGAATTCTTAAAATTGACGAAAAAAGGAAACCTCATTGCGGTCTACCGCGAAATTTCCGGAGATCTCGAGACTCCAGTCTCGGCGTATTTAAAGATTACAAAGGACACAGCGTATTCTTTTCTCCTCGAATCGGTCGAGGGGGAAGAGAAGGTGGCGCGATTCTCATTTTTGGCAAAAGATCCCGAATTGATTTTAAAAAGCAAAGGGCGTTTCATCGAAGTGACGCATTTTCATAACGGCCGCGCCAGCACGCAAACCAAACCCATCATCGAAACCCCCCTCGCATTTATCCGTGAGATTATGTCCCAATACAAATTTGTCACAAATAGCGGCTTACCGCGCTTCTGCGGCGGCATGGTTGGGTATATTGGATATGATGTGGTCCGCTTTTTTGAAAAATTGCCCGCGGATACGCTGGATGATTTAAAGATTCCAGATATGCTCTTGATTTTAGCAAAAAATCTCGTGATCTTTGACCATGTGCGCCATAAAATCAAAGTGGTTTCGTGCGCGGCAATTCACCCCAAGGATTCCGCGGGAAAAAAACATCGCGCCTACCAAAAGGCTATTGCCGAAATTGATCGTCTGGTGGCTGAACTTGACAAACCTTTGCAAACCTCTCCCCGGCCAAAGCAAACCGGGCCTCTAAAGGTGCGCTCAAATTTTTCCGAGCCGCAGTTTAAAAATATCGTAACGGAAGCTAAAAAGGACATCAAAAATGGCGAAATCATCCAGGTTGTGCTTTCACAGCGTTTCGCGGTTAAAATCCGCACGGATCCGTTTAATATTTACCGTTCCCTGCGCGGCCTCAATCCTTCGCCTTACATGTATTATTTGAATTTTAATGGGATAAAAATCGCGGGATCATCGCCGGAACTTCTGATCCGCTGCGAAGGAGGCATTGTCGAAACGCGGCCCATCGCCGGAACCCGCCGGCGCGGCAAGGATGAGCAGGAAGACACTGTCCTCGCCAAGGATCTTTTGCATGACCCCAAGGAAAGGGCTGAACATATTATGCTCGTGGATTTAGGCCGCAATGATCTGGGCCGGGTCTGCCAGCAAGGCACGGTCACGGTGTCCGAATTTATGAGTATCGAAAAATATTCTCATGTCATGCACATTGTGAGCAATGTTAAGGGAAAATTACGCAAGGATAAAGATTTCTTGGATGTTTTGCAGGCGGCCTTTCCGGCCGGAACGGTATCGGGAGCGCCTAAAGTGCGCGCCATGGAAATTATTGAAAATTTGGAAAAGGTCACGCGCGGGCCTTATGCCGGATGCATCGGATATTTTAGTTTTTCCGGAAACCTTGACACTTGCATTACAATCCGTACAATAGTGGTTAAAAATAACACCGCCTATGTCCAAGCCGGGGCAGGGATTGTGGCTGATTCGAATCCCAAAAAGGAATACCAAGAAACAGTCAATAAGGCCAAAGCCCAAATCATGGCTATTGAAAAGGCTCATCAAAATTTTTCTCAAGAAAACTCCTCACTTCGTTCGTACTGATTTTCCCTTAAATATTTTA
>CAYHTV010000014.1:0-27588 GCA_964359575.1 uncultured Planctomycetales bacterium | reverse complement strand
CTTGTTCCTCTAATGACTAATATATCTAAAATTAAGGTAACAAGGTACTAGGAAAGTTTTATACTTTCCTATGCTGTCAAAAACCCAAACAACCCTGCCACTCATCTCAATTTTTCTTCTGTATGAGAAACAAGGCCGGCCGTTTGTTCAGCAAAGGTTTTTGCTTCTTCCAATCTTGCGTGAGCATGGTCTTAATAAATTGCGTGGGCGCGGTCAAATCACAAGCGACACAAAGGAGCGTCTCTCTGGCGCACACCGCCAAAATATCATCCAGCATACTGTCATTGTGATAAGGCGCTTCCATAAAAATCTGTGTCTGCTGCTCTGCCAGCGACCGTCTTTCAAGTTCCTTGAGCTTTTTAGCCCGCGTGTCTTTATCCTTAGACAGATATCCATGGAAGGCAAAATTTTGGCCGTTTAGACCAGATGCCATCAAGGCTAAAAAAACCGCGGATGGCCCGATGAGCGGAATCACTTCCATATGATTTTGGTGGGCCAAAAGAACGACGTCGGCGCCCGGGTCGGCGACACAGGGGCACCCCGCTTCGGAAATAACGCCGGCGTCCTTATTAAGAATATTTTCAAGATACTGTTGGATTTCCCCTGCCTTGGTATGTTCGTTCAAAAGAAAAAATGTGCATTCTGGCAGCGGCAGGCTGGGGATCATTTTCTTTAAAGAACGGCGGGCGGATTTTTCTTCTTCAACAAAAAAAATACGCAGTTGTCCGGCTATTTTCGCAGCATATTCAGGGATAACTCCACTGGGAGCATCTTCACTGATTAACGTCGGAATAAGATAAAGTTTTCCAGCCATATTTAAAATTTTTATTGTCTTTAGGACTTGCACGTTTGTCATTCCCGCGAAGGCGGGAATCCATGCCTCTCGTCGAAGAGAAGCCTAATGGATTCCCGACAAAGGCATTCGGGAATGACAAATGCGTAAGTCCTAAATATTATCAATGACCTAGACTTGCCAGCCAGTGAAGGATGGGATGCGGCCAAAGCCCCAGGGCAACGTTGCCAATGACCGTAACAATCAGCGCCGTTTGCAGGGGCAGTGATTTGGGGGCAAGGGATGTCTCACGTGGCTCGTGAAAAAACATAAATTTCACGATCCGCGCGTAGTAATATAAAGCGATAACACTGTTAAGCGCCGCAACAAGTGCCAAGGTCGTCAAATGGGCATCAACCGCCGCTGACAGAATAAAAAATTTCGCTAAAAAGCCTGCCAATGGCGGAATCCCTGCCAACGACAAAAGTGAAATAGTTAGGACAATGGCGGTAAACGGGTCTCTTTGATAATATCCGGCATAATCCTCAAGCGTATCGCTTTTAAGAAAATGTGAAATCATAATCACTGCGCCAAAGGCGCCCAAGTTCATTAAGGCATAAATAAAAATATAAAATAAAACCGCGCTGACCCCAGCGCTCGTACCAACCGCCACGCCAACTAAGATATATCCAGCCTGCGCGATGGACGAAAACGCCAAAAGGCGCTTCACACTGCTTTGGCCAATGGCCATCACATTGCCAAGTGTCATTGTGGCCATCGCAATCACAATGGCCAGAGTCGTCCAATGCCCTGCAAAGGCATGAAAGTTCTGTATAAAAAGACGCAGCAAGAGGGCGAATCCAACGGCCTTCGGCCCCACAGAAAGTAAACCCGCGATAGGTGTGGGCGCCCCTTGATAAACGTCCGGGGTCCACATATGGAACGGCACAAGGGAAGATTTGAATCCCAATCCAACGAGGATAAAAATCAAAGCGGCCAGCAATGCCAGCTGATTGACGGGATGAGCAATTAAAATATTTGAAATCACGTTTAAATCCAGGCTCCCCAATATACCATAAATCAAAGAAATGCCGTACAGCATCACCCCCGTCGAAAGCGCGCCAAACAGAAAATATTTTACGCCCCCTTCCGAGGAAAGGATATCACGCCGTGCATATCCAACCAGAATATAAGAAACAATTGAAATCGCTTCGATGGCGATATAAATTAGCAAAAGATTGTTGGCCGCAGCCGCCAGCAGCATCGATACCGCCGTGACCAAAAGGAAAAAATAATATTCTCCCCGGTCATCCTCTTCAATCTCCTGATACCCAATGGAAAGGAGAATCACAATTCCCATGACAAAAAGAATCACCACGCGAAAAAAAACCGAAAACGGATCATTGATAAGCATATCAGAAAAGGCCGAAGGGCCCGCCTGCAGACTTAGCGGCAGAAAGCATGCGCTTACGATAACTCCCAGCAAAGCCAATAGGCCTATTCTTTTTTTATCGCGCGCGAACGCGCCCCCAAGCATAGCGCCGAGAGCAAAAACGGCCAAGATAAGTTCCGGTAAGATAAATTGTAAACTTTGGCTATTCAAACAATAACTCCTCGTGAAGGGTTCATTAAAATAAACTCACCAGCGCCTGCACCGCCGTATTTTGAAATTGCAGGACAATATTTGGAAAAAATCCCACAATCGCAATCAGCACGATGAGCGGAATAAGCGTAAAAATTTCCCGGGCATTCATATCCGGATATCTCGCGCAGCTTAAGTTTAATGGCCCTAAAAGCAGCCGTTGAATCATAAAGAGAAAATATCCAGCAGTAATAATAAGCCCCGCAGTGGAAATTATCGTGAGCGCCGGGAATGCGGCAAAACCCCCGGCCAGCGATAAAAATTCGCCGACAAAACCGCTTAAACCGGGCAATCCCAAAGACGCTAATGTGCACACCGTCAAAAAAAACGCGTAGATGGGAAGATGCGCCGAGAGCCCGCCGAATTTATCCAACTGGCGAGTGTGGGCGCGGTCATAAAGAACGCCAACCAACAAAAACATCCCGCCTGTAATCACGCCGTGATTAAACATTGCCAAAAGCGCGCCGTTAAGCCCGGTCACGTTCAAGCTTGCCAGCCCCAATATCACAAATCCCATGTGGCTTACCGATGAATAAGCGATCATCTTTTTAAAATCCGTCTGGGCCATGGCCACGCAAGCACCGTAAACAATATTGATGACTCCCAAAACAGCCAGCGGCCATGCAAAATAATGAACCGCCTCTTTAAAAAACGGAAAGCAAATCCTAAAAAATCCATAACCGCCCATTTTTAACAGAACCCCGGCCAGTAAGACGCTAATGGGCGTCGGCGCCTCAACGTGCGCGTCCGGAAGCCACGTGTGAAATGGAAAAATCGGTACCTTGACGGCAAAGGCCGCATAAAACGCCAAAAATAAAATGATTTGCAGATGCAAAGCAAAACCCGGCGCAATCTGAGCAAGTTCCAACATATTAAAGGTATGCGGCTGGACCGTGAAATACATAACTAAAATTGCCACCAGCATCAAAACCGAACCGGCGAACGTATAAAGGAAAAATTTTATAGCGGCGTATTCCCGCCTGGGCCCGCCCCAGATCCCAATTAAAAAATACATCGGAATCAAAACAAGTTCCCAAAAAATATAAAATAAGAATAAATCCAAGGCGACAAACGTCCCCATCATTCCCGTCATAAGCAAAAGATAAAGGACAAAATATTCTTTGATACGGGTTGCGATACCAAAGGAAGCCGCACAGGCAATCAAACCCAACAGCGCCGTTAAAAAAACCAGCGCAATGCTTAACCCATCCACCCCCAAAGAATACCAGGCATGGATGGACGGAATCCACGCCATGTTTTCGACAAACTGCATTTGGACGCTTTGGCAATCAAATTTTGATAACAATAGACCCGATAACGCGAATACAGCCGCGGTTGCTGTCACGGCGATCCATTTCATCGCGTCTTCATTCTTCTTAGGTAAAAGAAGAATCAACAACGCGCCGGCCAGCGGCAAAAAGACAAGCACACTTAGAATCGGAAACATAATTTTCTTAATATAATCCGCCAAAGCTCAGTGTAAAAACAATTGAGCGCAGGCGGATAAGGTTAAAACAAAAATAATAACGCCCAAAATCTGGACAAGAAGATAGTTCTGTACCAATCCCGTTTGCATCCGGCGTAAAATTTGTGAAAAGACCCGCACCAGCGATGCTGCGCCGTTAACTAACCCATCCACCACAACCACATCGAATTTAAAAAGAAAATTGCACAATTTTATACATGGCTTTACAAAAATTCCATCGTAAACTTCATCTATGTAATATTTATTTAATAACAGTTGCTGAAGCCAGACAAATTTCGCCCGAACGCCTAAAGGTAAAATTTTATTATTGAGAATATAAAATAAATACGCTAAACCAATACCGGCCAGGCAAACGGCAATGGAAAGCTGCATGACAAAATTATTATGCCCAGCCTCTTCCCTACCGCCAGACCCAAAAGCCATAAACTCTTGGAACGCATGCTGCATAAACGGCGATCCGAGTAATCCTGCGCCGGAGGCACATACCGCTAAAATGATTAATGGAATCGTCATGGTCATGGGGGATTCATGGGCGTGCGTTTGTGAACGCGGTTTTCCAAAAAGCACCAAAAAAATCAATCTTGCCATATAAAACGCGGTCAAAAAACTCGTAACGGAGGCGATCCAAAATAAAACCGTATGCCCATTGTGGAAAGCCGCCGCTAAAATTTCATCTTTCGACCAGAACCCCGACAACGGCGGTACCCCCGCAATCGCCAAACTTCCGATGATAAATGTAACGCTGGTCACTTTCATTTGAGAAAAAAGTCCGCCCATTTTCTGAATGTCCTGCGTGTGCACCGCGTGGATCACGCTTCCCGCGCACAAAAAAAGCAGGGCTTTAAAAAACGCGTGCGTCATCAAATGAAATGTCCCAGCCGTATACCCTCCCACACCCAGGCCGAGCATCATCAACCCCAGCTGGCTAATCGTCGAATATGCTAAAACGCGTTTGATGTCGTTGTTAACCATCGCAATAGACGCGGCCAACAGAGCTGAAATTCCGCCAATCACCGCGACAATCTCCAAACATAGCGGGTGCAAAATAAAAAGCGCATACGTGCGCGCTACCAGATAAACCCCGGCGGCGACCATCGTGGCCGCATGGATCAACGCCGAGACAGCGGTAGGGCCCTCCATCGCATCCGGCAGCCATACATGCAAAGGAAATTGGGCGGATTTTCCTACCGCGCCCAAAAAGATTAAAACCGCCGCGGCGGTCAACAGCCAGTCATCCCCTGCAATATTTTTTAAGTCACTAAAATAAAGCGTTTTTGTCGAAAATAACAAAATCAGGATACCAATTAACAAGCCCGTATCGCCGATTCTCGTCGTGATAAAGGCCTTCAAACCGGCCTTGGCCGCGGCGGGACGCTCAAACCAGAATGAAATTAACAAATACGAACACAAACCCACGCCTTCCCAGAAAATATAAAGCATCACAAAATTATCCGCGATGACCAATCCCAGCATCGAGGCCGTGAACAGCGAAATATAAGCGAAATACCGGCTGTAGCGCGGATCCGCATGCATGTACCCAACGGAATAAATCTTAATCAGGGTCGCGACACTCGTCACCACCAAAAGCATCATGACGCTTAACGCGTCCACGGTTACGCCAAAATTAAGCGGCATCCCACTCAGCGTGAGCCAGGTTCCTAGATGATAGTTTTCCTCTCCAGTGGCCCGCAGACCTTGAAAAACAACTAACGCAAGAATAAATGAAATACTGCTCGCTATGATTGAAACAACGGCACTGGCCTTCTGCAACCGTCTGCCAAAAAAAATATTGACGGCGAAGGCTAAGAAAGGAAATAAAGGGATTAAGTGAGCGACTTTTACCATTTCATTAAATTGAATTCATCCACAAAAATTGATTTGCCATGCCGGTAAATGGCAATGATAAGAACCAGCCCTACCACACTCGCTGCCGCAGCGATGGCGATGACAAAAAGGGCAAAAATTTGTCCCAACCCATCGGACGTGCCCAAATATTTATTAAACGCAACCAAATTAATATTGGCGGCATTCAAAATCAACTCAATGGACATCAAAACGCCAATCGCGTTACGCCGGGTCAGGACACCAAAAATTCCGATACAAAATACCACTGCGCTGATAGCAACAAAATAACCCAGGGGAATCACTTTTTCACCTTTCCTATCACAATCGCGCCGACCATCGCGGCCAACAAAAGCAGCGAAATGAATTCAAACGGCAGGATGTACCGAGTCAGCAGCGATTCACCGATTTGTTTTAAAGAGATGACTTCGGCATTGGGCAGGGTTTCCGCCCAAGGATGCGAACCAATAATTTTAAAAATAATTAAGAACAAGACAAACGCGGCCATGCCGGATAATAAGGCCTGCTGGTTGGCCTGCTGGATGGTTTTGTCACCGATTTTGGCGGTGAGTTTTATGGCAAAAATAAAAAGGGTAATGATGCCGCCGATATAAACAAGGACTTGGATGACGCCCAAGAATGTGGCATCGAGATAAAAGTAAATACCGGCCACGCTTAAAAGAGTCAATGATAACCAAACCGCGCTGTGAAAAATATCCCGCGAGGCGACGGTTAAAAATGCGAAAATACACGTGCTGAAAGCTATTATATAAAAAATGAACGTATCCACAATTAAGACTTTTTCTCGATTTCGGTTGTTGGCGTTGGCATTACGGGTGCCGGCAGCGGGACATTCGCCGCTGTATTCGCCGCAGCCAGCGCAGGAACGCTTGGGGCCGGCTTCAAAATCTTCCCCACGGTGTTTTCTTCGTTGCGCTTCACTTCCGCGGGAAGATTATAATTCGCATCCAAATGTTTATATTTGCTGACATCCATTAAATCAATACTGACAAGCTGCTCATGCTCAAAGGCAGAGACTTCATACATTTTATTCATAAAGATCGCGTCCGTCGGACATATCTCATCGCATAATCCGCAAAAACAGCACAATTCCGCATTGAAGGTAAACTTGGTGATCTCATTTTTCTTCTTTTCTTGAACGACCGTCTGCTTGTGGGATAAATACAAGGCCGCGGTGGGGCAAATCTTGATGCATTGATAGCAAATCACGCAGGCCTCGGGCTTTAAATCCACCATGCCGCGGAAATTGGCAGTCATCGGCTGTTTCTTCGATGGATAATCCAAAGTCACCGACGGCGCAAAAAAATTCCGGATCGTCACCTTCATGCCAATCAAAAGGCTTAAGAAGCCTAAAAATATCACCTTAATGTGCCGAAAAAATTTACTTAACATCGTTCTACCTCACCATCCACCAGCCGCTGATTAATAAATTCAATAACGCCAGAGGCGTCAACACTTTCCAGGCAAAGCTCATCATCTGATCCATCCGCACGCGCGGGAGAGTCCAGCGCACCCACATCAAAAGAAAAATAATGCCATAGGCCTTAAGCAAAAACCAAACAAACGACGGCAGCAAAGGCCCCTGCCATCCTCCCAGAAATAAAGTTGTGGCAATCGCTGAAATAATAAAAAAATTCGTATATTCCGCCACAAAAAACATGCCGAACTTCATACCGGTATATTCCGTATGGTAACCGGCGCCTAATTCGGATTCCGCTTCGGGAATATCAAACGGCACGCGGTTGACTTCGGCGGTTGCGGAAATCAAATAAATCAAAAATGCCAAAGCCAAATTGGGCTTTAAAATAAACCACCCGTGTTCCTGTGCTTGAATAATTTCCTGCATGGAAAGCGTTCCTGTTTCCATGATAACCAGCACAACCGACAATAACAACGGCACTTCATAACTGATAATTTGCGCGGCCGAACGCATTCCCCCCAGAAGCGAATATTTATTATTCGATCCCCATCCCGCCATAAAAATTCCTAAAACACACACCGAAGTGATGGAGGTAATAAATAAAATCCCGACGTTTAAGTCGTGCACAATTAAATTTTTCCCGAACGGAATCGTCACAAAGGCCGTAATCGACGGGACGGTCACAAAAAACGGCGCCAGCCACCAGACAAGTTTATCCGCGCCCGAGGGAACAATATTTTCTTTCAAAAGGAGTTTGACCATATCAGCCACGGATTGCAGTGTCCCGTGCCAGCCCGCAATCATCGGCCCTAAACGGTTTTGAATGCGCGCGGAAACTTTTCGTTCCCACCAAACCAAGAACATGGCAGAAACCGAAATAAATCCCACGACCGCCGCGGCCCTTAAAATCAAATCCATCATCGGTCAATTTCTCCCATAACAATATCGGTGCTTCCTAAAACGCACACGGCGTCGGACACATTGAGTCCACGGATCAATTCCGGCAGGACGGCCAGATTGGAGAACGACGGGGAACGGATTTTATTGCGGTACGGCTTAAGACCGCCGTCACTGACCAGATAAAAGCCCAATTCGCCGCGGGGGTTTTCGGTCCGCACATAAACTTCGCCCGGAGGGGCTTTATACACCTTATTGATTTTAGCCACCGCATTGCCCGGTGGAATGCCGCCGATCGCCTGTTCAATAATTTTCAAACTTTCACTGATCTCATCAAGCCGCACCTTAAACCTATCCCAGGAATCACCCGCAGTGCCAATAGGAACATCAAATTTAAAACGGTCATAAATCATATACGGCTCGTCCTTACGTAAATCCCATTTAATACCTGACGCCCGCAGCATCGGCCCCGTGACACTATAATCCATCGCCACTTCCGGCCTAAGGATTCCAATTTTTTTTGTTCTGGCCAGAAAAATCGCGTTATAAGTCAGAAGTTCGTTATATTCGCTTAATTTTTGCCGCTCATAGTGAATGAATTCTTTAATAACCCTCTCGGCATACGGCGGCAATTCCGTCTGCACCCCGCCGATACGCATGTAATTAAAGGTCAGCCGGCCGCCGCAAAGCTCGTCAAAAAGTTGGACAACTTTTTCCCGATCGCGGAAACAATAAAACATCGGCGTGGCGTACGCTCCCAAATCTTGCGCGAACGTGCCGATGCCGATTAAATGGCTGGAGACACGGTTTAATTCCGCGATAATCGTACGGATATATTGGATGCGGTCATTGACTTGCAGGTTCAAAAGTTTTTCAACGGCTAAGACATAACCCAAATTATTATTCATCGAGGCGAGGTAATCAAGGCGATCCGTGAAGGGGATAAATTGCGTGTACGTGCGGTTTTCGGCAATCTTTTCGCAGCTGCGGTGAAGATAGCCGATGTGCGGCCGGCAGCTGGTGACAATCTCTCCGTCTAAGTGCAATTCCAGATAAAGCACTCCGTGCGTCGAGGGATGCTGCGGCCCCATATTGACGACGAGATCTTCAGAATGAAGTCCTTCCGCCATAAATTTCTTTTACTCTCTATCCGCCCGCTTTTAAACCTTCGCTTTGCGGCAGCCGGTAAAAATCCGGGCGGTCAAAATCTTTTCTCAAAGGGTAATCGGTCCATTCATCCGGGTTTAAAATCCGCCGCAAATCCGGATGGTTTAAAAATTTGACGCCAAATAAATCATACACTTCTCTTTCCAGCCAATTGGCGGATTTCCATAAATGCGATAAAGTTTCAATCGTTAAATCATTCATCGCCAAGAAAACTTTTAACGTCAGCATAAACCGGTGCTTAAACGTGTACAGATGATAAACCATCTCGATTTTGTCGCGGCGGTCAACCGCAGTCACGCAATGCAGATTCTTAAAGGCCAAATCAGAATCCCGCAGCATTTTCGCCACGGGTAAAAACGATTCTCTTTTAAGCACAAGCACGTTCGACTGCTCTTCAACAATCGCGCCGGGAAACTGCTCGTTAAGAATTTTGACTATTTGGGGTTGTTCCATTTTGGTTGGTCTTGGTTTGAGGATTTTCTGGGGCTTTTTCCGGGATTCCCTCCGGGGGTTTTCCATGAGCGCTGTGAATAATTTTCTCAGCGGCCTTGAGCTGCTCTTTCATTAAACCCTGAGCATTCTCAGGCATGACAAATTTTTCAGGAAGGACAACTTCCGGTTTGCCGTGTTTGACAATTTTTTCTTTCAATTTTAAAATACCATGCAGCAACCCTTCCGGCCGCGGCGGACACCCCACGACATGCACATCAACGGGAATCCCCAGCTGTTCGGTCCCCTGCACCACCGAATACGTATCATGATAAAAAATCCCGCCGCCGATAGCGCAGTTGCCCATGGCAATCACGTATTTCGGCTCCGGCATCTGGGCATAAAGCTTTTTCATACAGTCACCCATTTTGACACAGATCGTGCCGGCGACAATCATCACATCACACTGCCGCGGGCTAGCGCGGAAAACGCCCGAACCTAAACGATCAATATCGAACCGGGAAGCGCCCGTGGCCATCATTTCAATAGCGCAGCAGGACAGCCCAAATGTCAAAGGCCACAATGAAGACCCCTTAGCCCAGTTAAAAAGGTCTTCACTCTTGGTCACAATAATCTCGCCGCCGGGGAATTTTTGCATAAGTTTTTCCCCGGGATACTGTTTATGATCTACTGCCATTCCAACGCTCCCTTTTTCCAGGCATACAGTAACCCCAATGCCAAAATCACTATAAAAATCACCATCTCAACATAAGCGGCCATCCCAAGCTGCCGGAACACAACTGCCCACGGCACAATAAATAAAACTTCCACATCAAACACCACAAAAATTAAAGCAAATAAGTAATACCGCACATTGAACTGCACCCGGGAGGTTCCCTGGACGATTTCGCCGCATTCATAAGGCGAATTCTTCGCGAGATTCTCGGGAACCTTAGGTCGCAGCAGCCACGATACGGCAAAAGCTGAACCTACAAACCCAATTCCCAGGGCTAAAAAAAACATAATATAAATATAATCGGGCATCATAATTAAGAAGTTCAAAGCTACCAAATTTATAAATTTCTGTCCAGCGGCAGTGTGAAAAAATTAACATTTTATTGATTTTCATTCATGATAGATTATAGCACTTCCCTGTTATTCTAGAAATTAGTTTGTAAGTTATTTTATTTAAGATAGTTATAAATCCATCCGCGTTTACCCAAAAATCCGCTGCTCTCAATTTTAAGACACACCCTTTCTCTCCTTAAAAAAAAGGACAATCCTTTCTTAAAGGGATTGTCCTTTTAAATTTATCGAATAAAAGCTTCTGGCTATTGCCCCACATTTTCTTAGGCAACAGGAGGCACGCATGCCTTAAGAAAATAGAAACATTGGATGAATAGATTAACAACAAATAAAAATAATCTGGTGGAGGTGCCGGAAACCAATGGAGCGATTTTGCTCTAACCCTTTACTCCTCAATTCACCCTATAATCATTAGAGTCAATGCAGCTATCATACGTATTCCGATCAATTTTAATCCAATCTGTTTTATTGATGCCCCTTGTATTCTTAGAGGTAGGGCTGGCAGGGAAAGCAGATACCATTTTAATCCAACGTTTTTGTTCTTGAGCGATAATTCTAACCTCATCCGCAACTTCGCTTAAATCTTGATCCTGGCTTAACACAAGACAGGTATCATATACATTTTCACGAGCCAGGCGAATAATATCAAGTGCTATACGCACATCCACTCCTTTTTCTTGGCCAACAAGAAAGGTGTGGGTCTCTCCCTTAGGTAACTTTACTGTTTGATTCCGATAACGCAATTTTCTCGAAAAAATAACAACCCCTTTTTGTCCCATAACTGCTAATTTTCTTGTCCAAAAATTATGCCAGAAACCATCGTCATTAACATCGGGGATCCCTGTATAAAATCTGACCTGCTCCAGCTTCCACCCTTGATCTAAGCAAATTTTTTCTGCCAACAATTGCACATCGTAATTAGGATAAACGTAGCCAAACGCACTCTTGACAGCATAGTGCAAATTTTGACCATCAATAAATGCAACGGCTCTTTTAAGTTTAGGTTCCGTGGAGGACATAATATACTGTATAAATTAATAACCCCGACCGAACCTTTTGCAAGGAATCAGCCGGGGAGAAGATACTTTAGGAATGGTTAAATCTTAGTATTCGTATTTTCTTTTGTCAATCTTTTTGTTCCCCAATGTAAGTATACCATGTAATGCTTAGTTTTCCAGAGTACGGTTTGTGAAGCAATGGCTGTCCCACGTTTAGGCAACAGGGGGCACGCATGCCTTAAGAAAATAGAAACATTGGATGAATAGATTAACAACAAATAAAAATAATCTGGTGGAGGTGCCGGGAATTGAACCCGGGTCCTTGGGTGACACTGTAAAGGCCTCTACATGCGTAGTTTGTTTTCTAATCTTCGCTCTATTCCCTCGAACAAACACGATTGAATAAAGTTAGCTTCTTAAACGTCGCTCTTTTGCGCGAAGCACGCTCAAGAGCTAGCCTGTTAATGACCTCTTATCCGTCCACAGGCCATACGGCAAGAGGGCTTAATCGGGAATTAGCCGACTAAGACTTGGGCAAATGCTGGTTCTGCAGGAACATCTGCATCCGCAGTTGTCTTTGCAAAATCAGCATACGTTAACGTAGTGTCGTTAGCGTTTATTTTTTGCTTGGATTATTTCACCCTCGTTTGCACTCGGGTGCCTTTACAGGACGGGGCCAACCAAGCTTCCCCGGCATGCCACCGATACACTGCCGACTCAAGTCGAGACCAGTCACCCCCGATGAGTCAGTGATACATGACAAAAATTACAAAGAACTATCATTTCTTCGGTAAATCTGGATAATTTTTCTTTCGCCGCAATAGGCGCACAAATTCATTGGCCTCTTCCAGCCACTGCAGGCGATGGGCGTAGGTGGTTTTTGTTACCCAGTGCTCCAAATGTTCATGCGGCGCAAATTTTATCTTTTTACTTTTTTTGATCATTTCAACATTCTCTTTCGCATCCGTTTAATTTCCTCCAATTGAACGATATCATTTAAATCAATATCCCGGCCTGCTTTTTGCTTAATCCTTATCAAATGATTAACTGCTAATATCGGTACCACAATATTCTCCACTCTTACATTAACCCGATTCTTATATAATAAATCAAACCGTATCGGATGTTTAATTAACATATCAATTAAACTAAAAGGTGGACCTCTTTTGACAAAAGAAAACACAATCATGCCCTTTTCTTTCTCCCAGTTTTTCCTTTGATTCTTATCCTTAAATTGTTCCTTTGTAACTGGTACTTTTGGCATGTATTTTATCTTTTTTAGCGCCTCGAATAACTTTTCTAAATTTTTTTCCTCTAAAAAAACAATCAAATCCAAATCTTGAGTGAATCGATGATAGCCGTGCAGCACCACCGCGACACCGCCGGCGACGACGTATTTCACTTTCGCTTTATTTAAGGCCTTAAAAACTTCCCCGTAAAACATAAAAAATTATAACACCTTATATTGGATTTGACAAACTTTTTCACCGTCGGGTTTGCTGGCTGTCGGGTTTGCTGGCCGCTTGTCAGCGCCCATTCTTGCTTTTCATAAATCCACAGCGAAGGAGTTTCGGCCACAATCTGATAGTTGGCCTGTAAAAAATTGAACACGTCGTCGTATTTTTGTTTATTTTCCGGAATTCTAAAATAGACGTTGGGAAAGGTCGTGCCTAAATCTTTGACAAAAACCGCGTACCGCGGCGCGGCGTTTTTTAATTCCTCCATAAATTCGGCATGCCAGGCCTCCTTGAACCACGTAAAAGTTGCCATGGGGAATTTTCCCACCCATGGACGATTCACCACAAAATGATAGGATCCCATCTCCGGAAACATAAAAACCGATTCTGTAGGTTGAGTATGCTTGTCCATAAACTCCGCCAGCATTTTGACATCTTTGGCCTGCCACAACGGCACGGTCATTCCCTTCACCCGCGGCAGATTGAGTTCGGCGCTCGCCTGATCATGCAGGGGTCTTAGAGAATCCCGCTCTTTCCCCATCACAAAATTGCGCGTCCATTTATAAACAAAAAAACGTTTATTGAACCTCTGAATCGCGTAGGCCACCGTTGAGATAACCAGCGCAAATACCAGAAAACGAATGGCAGTAATTTTGAAATGATCAATTTTTTTCCTGGCATTCATTTTGTTCTTTAAAAGATAATAAAATTTTTTGGCATCCAAGGTCACCCAGGCCCTTTCCAATAAAAAGAAAAGCAAAATCTTCTCGGGCTGCAGAGCCATTTCAAATTGCGATGCCCAGATCAAACGGAACGCGGTATTGTACATCACCAAGCCATACAGCCCAACACATACCAAACACGCATCCATGTTATTTAACTGTTTTTTTCGAATGCGCAGCAATACATAAACAAAAAGAAAAATATAAAGATACGCCGGCGTCAAGTGACGAAAATTTTTGTGCGCCGGATTAATGAGCACAAGAAAAACTTCCCACGGTGTATCGGGAATCGTATCCACAAATTGCACGTTAATGATTTTCTGCATCTTGGTGACAACCATATAAACAGAATCCAAAAACGGCAACAGCGCATGATGCGCCGCCATATACGCCAAAAACGGCACCGCCACAGCCAAACACCCTAATAGATAAAGGTAGAGTCCATCGACTATTTTCCGGCGGTCTTGAATTTTATAAAAGTACGAAAACGCTAATGCCCCTAAAATCGCCGCAATGGAGCACGCGCCGATTTCTACACTCGTCAATAAACCCAAAACGGAGAAAATACCAGCCCACAATAACCACAACGGCCGCGTACGTTTAAAAAACCACACACCAAACAATACCGCGGCGGCTCCCCAGGCATAACGGAATCCTCCCCAATAATCAAAAGTCACCCGCGGGAATGTCCGCGCAATCAAGACAAGCGCCATCAGGTAATACACCAAACGCGTCGAGTATATTTTTTGACCTACCAGCAGCCACAGGAGCATGATAAGCATATTGCCAACGTAAAAGCAGGTTTCCAAAACCGCCACATGGCCGCCAAAAAATTTCATCGCCAAGGCCGGCAGATATAACTCAAAAGGCCCCCGCAGATGAAAAAAATCCCGGTACGGAATCAATCCCTTAAGAATCCCATCGATCCCCGGCAGATAAAGCCCTAATTCATAAAAATTGATTTCACCAGAAAGATAAAAAGGTTGAAAAGTTATAAGGATGGTAAATACAGTCAAAAGCAGAAAATCGCCACACAGCGGATTCCCGCAAAAAAAATCTTTTATTTTTTTATTCATCACCGAAAAATAAAAAAATTAATGTGCCTGTCTATTTATGTATCCGACTTTTTAACTGCGCGATGTACTCATCAAGCCGGGGAAACCCCAAGGCCTGCGCTTGTAAAGCCAGGATATACGCTTCTTTATATTTCTTTTGCAATTCCGCCTTTTTTGCTAAAAGATAAACCGCAACAGCCTCATCGGCGGTCGTGGCCAGCACTTTATAAACAGCTTCGTTAGGGCTCCATTCCAGCTGTTGAAGTTTCAAAAATTTGTTGGGAAACTTCTGATACGGCTGGCCGTACAATAAAACACAAGGATTACTTTTCATTAACTCTTTTAACGGAACAACGTCCGTAAAATCATGAAAATAACCTCCCCAAAAATGGTAAAAAAAGGCCGCGGGGTATTTTTCTTTGAGGATTTTCGCGTAGCCTTTGAATCCCGAGCAATCATCTGCGAATTCTAATGCAAAGGGAATCGAAGACGATCGATAATAGGGACAGATAATACAGTCTTTGTATTTGGCAAAAACTTTCCGTGAAAAATCATAAGCCTCCTGGTTGACAGCAGACAATTTCTTCTGGTATTGATAGGCAAATACGCTGTTAACGCTCATAAATACCAGCAAAAAACCAACCACTCCGGAATTGATCTTGTGCCCTTTCGCTCGAAAAAATTCATATAGCAAAAACAGCAATAATCCCGACATCGCAACAGCGGCCACCAGATATCTCGTTGATGGCTGCTTAGCCACCATGAGAAACTGAATCACAACCGCCGCAGCGACAATAAACAGAAAACGGCCTGTTCTTTTAACTTGCGCAAAGGACTGGCGCTGCTTCCTGCCGATCATCCTATAATAAATGGCAATGAAAACCGCAGAAAGGCTCAGCGCAAAAATATACCAATTGTTTTTAATCAGAACGCCCAACGCATGCATATAGTATTTAGGATTGATAAAGTCCGCGTTTCCAGAACCATGAACCCCGTCATAAACAATTAACCCTTTAATCCAATGATAAATTTGGCCATAGCGCGGGGAAATGGGCAGGCTTAAAAGAAAACTTAAAACTAAAAAGGTAAAAATAAAAATACACCGCGATTTACTATCGGGGAGGAGAAACCATGCAGCCAAAAGCAGTGGCAAAAAAGCTAATTTGGTCATGATGCCTAAAGCACATATCACCCCCAGCCATAATGCCGAGGACACACTTTTTTGCTTTGTCTCATCAAAATACAATTTTAAAAGGCCGATCACATAAAAATTACTCAGGCTGATGAGCAGTGTCTCAGCGTTGACATTGGCAATAATTGTCAAGACATAATCGTATCCGTCGTAAGCCGGCATGGTTAAAAATAAAAACGCGGAACTTTGGATCATTAAGGATGCTAGAATATTTTTGGTCCTTTTAAAAATGTAATAACCCGCCGCGGCCAAAGATACAAAATAGATAGACAACAAGACAAAATATGTTGTATTCAAATAATATTCCGGATTCGAAAACACATGTTCAAGGATGGCCGGCGTCGGCGCAGAAAAATTGAATAATTTGATCAAACCGGCCATCAACAGTTGCAGCGTTATCCCAGGATGCTGAATAAAAATAGGACTTATTCCACCCACCAAGTACAAGGCATTGAGGAGGTAAATATAGGATGGGTCATTATTCAAAGAAAGCCAATAAGGCCCCACCGCGTGCTTAAAAAACAGAGCAAAGATGCCAATAACGCCGGGGATGATAAATACCATCCCAGAGGACAACGAAGGTTTGTGTTGTGATTTATTTTCTGGCATTTTTGGATAATATCTTTATGGGCTTTTCTTTTGCCGGACCATCCGGCTTAAGACGCGGTCAATGGTTCTTTTTTTAATCGATTCGCGTTTATCATACAATTTCTTCCCGCGGCCCAGCGCGAGCTCGACCTTCACAAAACCACGCTTATTAAAATAAATCTTAGTGGGGATTAAAACAAGGTTTTTTTGGGCAACCCATCCTATGATTTTCCGGATTTCCTTTTTATGCAAAAGGAGTTTGCGCGGACGGTTGACCTCTTCATTAAGATAACTCGCCTGCGCATAGGGGCTGATATGCAAATTATAAAGGAACATCTCCTCTCCTTGCATGCGCGCAAAACTGTCGGCAAAATTGACACCGCCGGCGCGGATGGATTTTACTTCCCCACCCGTAAGAGCAATCCCGCATTCCCAGCGCTCTAAAAGATTGAAATCACGAAAGGCCTTTTTATTGGTAGCGATCGGTTCTGCCATAGCGAGAAATTATAACATAAAAAAAACTATTGACCATAGACCATTGACCATTGACCATAGAGAAATTTTGGTCTATAGTCTATGGTCGATGGTCAATTATGCGGAAGTGGCGGAATTGGTATACGCGTACGTCTCAGAAGCGTATGGGGAAACCCGTGAGAGTTCAAGTCTCTCCTTCCGCACCAATCATCATCAATAATAACCGCCGATTAAAATCGGCGGTTTTCTCTAACAGGATAAGGAAACATTATTAGAGAAGATTGGTACCGCATCAGTTTAAGTCTGACATAAGCCTGACATAAGCCGAATTTCTGCTTGCAGATAAACCTTTGTCGTAATACAATATCCAAACCAACTTATGAAAATATAGTTTTTTTACCCAATAATAAGAGGTATTTATGAGTTTAGGCGAAGGTACAAACCGAAAGTCTTCCGAAATCGAAGAAATTGAGATTCAAGAATGGTTAAGCTCTCTGGACTATGTCCTAAACCACGGGACGCAGGAACAAGCCAAAAAAATCCTGCAACAGCTGCAAATCCGCGCCCAAGACGCGGGAGTAACCCTCCCCTTTGTGGCCAACACCCCTTATCTTAACACCATCCCGGATCACAAACAGCCTATCTATCCCGGCAACCGGGAAATTGAGCGCCGCATCAAGAGCATTATTCGCTGGAACGCCATGGCCATGGTGGTTCGCGGCAATCAAATAGAGGCTGGGATTGGCGGGCATATTTCAACCTTTGCGTCCTCCGCCACCCTGTATGAAGTTGGCTTTAATCACTTCTTCCGAGCCCGGCATGGTAATTTTCCGGGTGATTTTGTTTATTTCCAAGGCCATGCCTCTCCCGGTGTTTACTCCCGGGCCTTTCTCGAAGGCCGCTTGACTGAAGAAAATTTAATCAATTTCCGTCGAGAATTGAAGGCCGGCGGCGGGCTGTCCTCTTACCCGCACCCGTGGCTGATGCCGAACTTTTGGCAGTTTCCTACCGTCTCCATGGGATTAGGCCCTATTCTTAGCATTTATCACGCGCGCTTTAACCGGTATCTGGAAGACCGCGGGCTTAAGCCTAAGGATGATTCAAAAATTTGGACTTTTATCGGCGATGGCGAGTGCGATGAACCGGAAACTTTAGGGGCTATTACTATGGCCTCCCGGGAAAAACTTGATAATTTGATATTTGTTATTAATTGTAATCTGCAGCGATTGGACGGCCCGGTGCGCGGAAACGGCAAAATTATTCAAGAACTGGAAGCCCTCTTCCGCGGCGCGCAATGGAATGTCATCAAAGTCATCTGGGGCAACGATTGGGATCCCTTATTAGAGAAGGATAAAGAAGGGTTACTGGCTAAACGCATGGGCGAGGTGGTGGACGGCCAATACCAGAAATATTCTGTTGAAAGCGGGGCGTACATCCGAAAGGACTTTTTTGGCGTTGATCCGCGCCTGCTGAAAATGGTCGAGCATCTGTCTGATGAACAACTGCAAAAGATGAAGCGCGGCGGTCATGATCCGGAAAAAGTTTATGCCGCTTACAAGGCGGGAGTTGAATTTAAAGGCGCGCCCACCGTTATTATCGCCAAAACCATCAAGGGCTACGGCTTAGGTGAAAGCGGCGAAGGAAAAAATATTACCCACCAGCAGAAAAAGCTTAACATCGATGAATTAAAAGAATTTCGTACCCGTTTTAATATTCCACTGTCCGAGGAAGAAGTGGTTAAGGCGCCATTTTATAGGCCACAGGAAGATTCCGCCGAAATGAAATACCTGCGCGAACGCCGCGAGACCTTAGGCGGGTATATACCGCAGCGGCGGAGTACCAATACCCCGCTGCAGACGCCCAAAGAGGAGCTTTTCGAAGAATTTTATAAAGGCACCGATGGCCGGGAAGTTTCCAGCACCATGGTGTATGTGCGGATCCTTTCTAAACTGCTCAAAGATCAGGAGCTGGGAAAATTGATCGTTCCTATCATTCCTGATGAAGCGCGCACCTTCGGTATGGAATCCCTCTTTCGCCAATGCGGGATTTATTCGCATGTCGGGCAGCTTTATGAACCGGTTGATGCGGACAGCTTAATTTATTATAAGGAAGCAACTGACGGACAAATCTTGGAGGAAGGGATCAACGAAGCCGGTGCCATTTCGTCATTTATTGCTGCCGGGACCGCGTACTCTACCCAAGGCATTAACACCATTCCTTTCTATACCTATTATTCGATGTTTGGGCCGCAGCGGGTGGGTGATTTGATCTGGGCCGCGGCGGATATGCGCTGCCATGGATTTTTAGTCGGCGCGACTTCCGGCCGCACGACCTTGAATGGTGAAGGGTTGCAGCATCAGGACGGCCACAGCCACATCCTGCTTTCATCGGTGCCAAACTGCGTTGCCTATGATCCGGCGTTTGCTTATGAATTAGCCGTGATTATCCGCAATGGAATTTACCGCATGTATGAAAAACAAGAAAGTATTTTTTACTATCTGAGCGTTGGAAACGAGAATTACGCTATGCCAATCATGCCGGAAGGCGTTAAAGAAGGCATTGTCAAAGGCATGTACCGTTTTAAATCTTCCGAGTTGAAAGATAAAAAGCTGCGCGCGCATCTTTTGGGCAGCGGCGCGATTATGAATCAAGTGATCGAAGCGCAAAAAATATTAGAAGAAAAATATCACGTGGCAACTGATGTCTGGAGTGTCACGAGTTATAATGAACTCCGCCGGGAGGCCTTAATGGTCGATCGCTGGAATCTCCTCCATCCCAGCCAGCCTCAAAAAATTCCCTATGTGACTCAAATTTTATCCCATGAGGAAGGGGTCTTTGTGGCGGCGTCGGATTATATGAAAGCCTTGCCGGATGGAATCGCCAAATGGATCCCCCAAAAACTTATCTCGCTGGGAACCGATGGCGTCGGCCGCAGCGAAAGCCGTGAAGCTTTACGCGATTTCTTCGAAGTGGATAGCCGGCATATTGTGTTTGCCACTCTGGTCTCATTATGCCGTAATGATAAAATGACCGCGGATGTTCTGCAAAAAGCAGTCAAAGATTTGCATATTAACCCGGATAAATTGAATCCGATGATTTCATAAAGCCAGCGACCCGTGGCCAGTCGCCAGTGCCTGAAGACTTCCCAATGATTACCGAATTTAAATTGCCGGAACTCGGCGAAAATATTAAAGGCGGAACCGCTGTTCGGGTAGCCGTTAAAGTTGGGGCTGCCGTAACGAAAGGCCAGACGCTGATTGAAATAGAAACCGACAAGGCGTCGATCGAGGTCCCTTCACCTGCCGCAGGTTTCATTAAAGAAATTTTGATTAAAGAAGGGGAGCAAATTAAAGTCGGTCAGTTGGTGATGAAGATTGAAGCCGGTATTGTGACAGCTACGGCACCTTCCTCTGCAACAAAACCGCACGAGACCGCTACACCACCAGAAACAGAATCAAAATCAATTTCTCCCTCTACCTCCGCAGAGAAAAAAATTCCAGCTTATTCTCCACCGGCTGCGCCTACTCCCACTGTTATACAAACGAAGGCCGCCAAAGATGTTCCAGCCGCACCGTCAGTCCGCGCGTTTGCCCGAGAAATCGGAATAGATATTTCGCGAATTCCCGGAACAGGACATGGCGGGCGCATTTCCATCAATGACGTGAAGGCTTACGCCAAAGCGCTCAATACCGGCACGATGTCCCAAGGCGGCGGAATTGCTCAGCAGCCGCTTCCTGATTTTTCTAAATGGGGCGAAGTTGAACGTAAGGCCATGAATAATATTCGGCGTAAAACCGCTGAACATTTGAGTTACGCGTGGGCTACGATTCCGCATGTGACGCAGTTTGATAAAACCGATATCACGGAGCTCGAGCGTTTACGTAAACGCATTTCAACAAAAGACAAAAAAATCACAATCACCCCCTTTATCATGAAGGTGATGGCCTCGGCCTTAAAGGTGTTTCCGCAATTTAATACAAGCATTGATATGAACACGAATGAAGTCATTTACAAAAAATATTATCATATCGGAGTCGCCGTTAACACGGATCGGGGGTTGCTCGTGCCGGTCGTGCGCGATGTCGATAAGAAAAGCATTCTACAAATTGCCGATGAGCTCATGGAAATTGCCGAACGAGCCCGCAATAAAAAGACAACTTTGGAAGAAATGCACGGGGGGTGTTTTACTTTAACGAATTTAGGAGGCATTGGCGGGACTTACTTTACTCCCATTGTGAATTGGCCGGAAGTCGCCATTCTCGGTGTTTCGCGAGGACAATGGGAGCCAGTTTACGGTGAAAACAACCAATTTTCTCCGCGTTTGCTGCTTCCACTTTCCTTATCCTATGACCATCGCGTGATTGACGGCGCGGATGGCGCGAAATTTTTACACTGGATCTGTGACGCGATCCAACAGCCGTTTTTGATGGAATTGGAGAAATAGAATAAAGTCACAGGTCACAGGTCATTTCGAGTTCCTTCGTGTGACTTTGTGACATATGATCTTGTGACCTAATTGAAAGTTAAAAATGTCCCACACCCAACTCTTAGTTATCGGCGGCGGACCGGGCGGTTATACGGCAGCCTTCCACGCCAGTGATCTGAAATTAGAGGTCACGCTCGTTGATATGGAAAAAGATCCCGGCGGCGTCTGCCTTTTTTACGGATGTATTCCTTCAAAAGCTTTATTGCACGTGGCGAAAATTCTCTCAGAATCCAGGGAAGCTAAAGACATCGGCATTGAATTTACGCCGCCGAAAATCGATGTCACTAAAATCCGTTCCTGGAAGGAGAGTGTCATCTCTCGTTTAACCGGCGGCCTCGGTCAACTCTGCAAACAGCGCAAAATAAATTTTATCCAAGGCCAGGCCGCGTTCCTTGACTCCCATTCGATTAAAGTCAAAAAGCATGATGGCAGCGAGACGATAATCACTTTTGAGCACGCGATTTTGGCCACCGGTTCGCACCCTATCGCGCTTCCCTTTGCCCCTCCATCGCCCCGAGTACTCGATTCCACCTCAGCACTTGCGATGAGTGACATTCCCCAAAAACTTCTCGTCATCGGCGGCGGGTATATCGGCCTTGAGCTGGGTACGGTCTATTCTGAATTAGGCAGTCAGGTGTCAGTGGTCGAAATGACTGCTGGGTTGCTGCCGGGGTGTGATCGTGATTTAGCCAATATTTTAGAAAAACGTATCAGCCGATTATTCAAATCCATCCGCCTTGAGACTAAAGTGACAAAAATGGCAGAAACCAAACCGGGGATCGTTGTGACTTTTGAAAATAAGGATGGAAAAATTTCTACCGAGGAATTCGATAAAATCCTCGTAGCTATCGGCCGCCGGCCAAATTCCAAAAATCTGGGAATCGAAAATACGAAAGTACAAGTCAATGATCGGGGTTTTGTCACAGTCAATGCACAGCGTCAAACAACGGATCCTAAAATTTACGCCATTGGGGATATCGCTGGCGATCCCATGCTCGCCCACAAAGCGTCTCATGAAGGACGCGTAGCGGCTGAGGTGATCGCGGGACACAAGGTGGCCTTTGAGCCCAATGCGATCCCGGCCGTCGTTTTTACGGATCCGGAAATCGCCTGGTGCGGCTTAACGGAAACTGAGGCAAAAAAACAGAACCGCAATGTCGAAGTGGTCAAATTTCCGTGGGGCGCTTCTGGTCGCGCCATCACATTAAACCGCACGGATGGGCTTACCAAATTGCTTATTGACCCTGAGAGTCAACGGGTGTTAGGAATGGCAATCGTTGGTGTGGGGGCAGGCGAACTTATTGCGGAAGGCGTATTAGCGATTGAAATGGGGTCCGTTGCCGCGGACATCAAGCTCAGCATTCATCCTCATCCGACCATCTCGGAAACCATCATGGAATCCGCCGAAAGCTTCTTCGGCCACAGCACGCATATTTATAAGCCGAAGAAATAGTTGTAGGACTTTCGCGTTTGAATATAGAGTCTGTCATTCCCGCGAAGGCGGGAATCCATGCCTCTCGTCGAAGAGAAGCCTAATGGATTCCCGACAAAGGCATTCGGGAATGACAAACGCGTAAGTCCTAAGTTGAAAAAAATTTTGCTAAGAGTTTAACTGCAGAAAAAAAATTTATCCCGTGAGAAAAGTCAAAAAATTGTCTTAAGATGTTGTTCTAAATACCTCTGCCAGGGGATAACCTTAACCTTGTCAATTTCAAAAGCTTCCTTAGCGGCAAGAGAGATCACGCAGCATGGCACTTTGGGATTTTGCATCACGTACTGGATTTCATTAAGCAGAAATGGAATACGCTGAACTTCATCGACAAAAATCGCTTTTATTCTTTCTCTCTTTATTTTTTCGATGGCTTCTAAACGGAATTGGGAAGGATTTCGAGAATAACGGAAAAAAATATCCGATAAAAGAAGGTCAACCGTCCAAAGGTGATGCTTGTACGCAAGCTGGATCAGAGTCGTTTTTCCAGTTTGTCGCGCACCAAAAAGAAAAAAAAGACTGTTTTTTGGGAAGAGAAATTGTCCTATTTATCATCATGCAAGATTGTACGGTATTCTTGCATCAT
This sequence comes from uncultured Planctomycetales bacterium, assembly GCA_964359575.1. Taxonomy (GTDB): domain Bacteria; phylum Omnitrophota; class Gorgyraeia; order Zapsychrales; family GWA2-47-8; genus 2-02-FULL-48-11. Next base: position 3,779 of record CAYHTV010000014.1, on the reverse strand, counting down.
TGTAAAGAGTAATCACAATTTACGCTTCTTTACCAATTGTGGATCTAATCAACTTCTTAACATCATCAATTTCAAAAGGTTTTTTCAAACAGGTGATGGCCCCTAATTCCTTTGCCTTCTCTTTCTTCTCATCCACCGAATACCCGCTCATCATCACAATCGGCAAATGGGACGAGGTGCTCCGTATATCTTTGAGAAGTTCGACGCCGTCTTTATCCGGCATAACGATGTCGATAAATGCAATGTCAAACTCTTGAATCTTCAAAACCTCAATGGCATCTTTAGCGCTGTTGACCACGGTAATCAAATGTCCGCCGTATCCTAAGGTGAAATCAAAAAGATCACCAATAACCTTTTTATCATCCACCACCAATATTTTAAGCCTGTCCATAGGATTTCTTTCTTTCATCCCTGCCTAGTGCCCCTGCAACTATCTTCTTATCAAGATGAGGGGCACTGGTACCGTTTACCACTGATAAATTTCTCCCAATATTATTTAGTTGCAACGGTACTAGTACACTGTAACAGAAATTTTTAATCTTATATTCCCTCTCCCAGAGGGAGAGGGCTAGGGTGAGGGATAGAAAGATCAACGTCAATTTTCCCCTCATCCTGACCTTCTCCCAAAGGGGAGAAGGAATTATAACATCAAAAATTAATGTTACAATGTACTAGTGTTACCTAAATTGTGTTTGGAGGAGCACAGTGTCGGAAAACCCTCCCGGTGTCATTGCGAGGAGCGTAGTGACGAAGCAATCCAGGAAAGATTGCTTCGCAAAAAGCGCTCGCAATGACACTGAAAGAAAGTTTTCCGACACTATCAGGAGCACAGTACAATACCTTGTTCCTCTGATGACTCATATCAGTATTAGTCAAAGTATACAACAATCCCATCGGCCTGCCCACTCATTTTTAGCGAGTTTTTGGGGAGTTTTAAGAGCTCTTTATTACAGTTTGTCATCAACTTCAGCAATGGGAAACTTCAATACAAAAGCCCTTCCTTTAACCTCGCCGCCGCTTTCCACAGCCAAAAGCCCCCCGTGTTCGGTGATTAAATCCTGGCATAACGCCAAACCTATTGCCGAAGCGCGTGACTGGATCGCGAAAAACGGCTCTTCAATGATTTTCTTTTCCTCCTCTGACAAGGCCGCAGAGGTATCCGCGAAAGTAATAAAAATCTCTTTACTGCGATTATCAAATTTGGAGGTAATCTTAATGTACCGCTGTGATCCTCTAGGCAGCGCTTCGAAGGCCTGCAGCGCATTAATGACAAAATTCATAAAAATTTGCTGCAAATGCACGCTGTCCGCGTACAGCAAAGGCATTTCTTCCGCCAGACTCATATCCCAATTCACCCGCCGGATCCTCAGTTCATCCGTCAAAAGATTCATCGCCCGTTTGATTACCACATTCACATCCAGATTTTCCTTCTTAATTTCGCGATGGCGGACAAGATTCATGAGATCCTCGAGCATCTGCTTGATATAAACCGATTGCTCTTCAATGTGAGAAATGGGCTTATAAAATGTATTATCCTCTTTCATTTCCTTTTTAATAAAACGGACAAATCCGTGAATGACCGTAATAGGCTGGCTGATCTGATGCAAGATCCCAGCGCTCAGGCTGGCTAAAGCAGATTTTTTGCCCGTCTCCAAAAGCTGTAATTGGGTGGCCCGGAGTTCTTCCACCACATTAGAAAGCTCTCTGGTCTTCAGTTCCACTTCATCTTCCAATTCCTGGGCATGCCGCTCGACCTTCGCTGCATAAAACATAAATTTAAAACAAGTTATGCCGATGATGAACCCCAAGAAGGCGATAAAACCCGAAGGGTATAAATAGTATTCATACGTTGTACCCAGATCCATGGCGCTGAAAATGAGAATCACAAAACTAAAAATAAATAATTTTGTTCTTTGCCGCTCTTCATTATCACTTAAGGAGAAATGATAACGGATCAAGTTTATGAAACTCCCCAAAAAACAAGCAGCAAAGAAAAACAGTAAAACCGGCTGTAAAAATCCGGCCATCGGATAAAACCCAAAACCTTCTTTCTTAACGTCGAAGAAAAAATAAGGGTTCTGGCATAAAGGGATTAATAACAAGACCACAAAATAACTGAAGCCAACAACCTTTTTCTGCTCGGGGTATTTCTCGGTCAAGCTTGCGGACAAATGAAAGACGGTGGCCGGCACAGCGATAAACCCAATGTAAAGAAAGTATCCCCAGAACGCTGCCACATCCGGCAATCTGGAATTTAAAATAAGGACACAGCTATAAAGCCACATCCCTGATGCCAAAGAAAAATACAGAAGTGTTTGATTGAAATAAGATTTTTTATCGAGAAAATACAAAAAGAATCCGAAAATGAGGACCAAAGTAGCAACTAACAACGGGGCGATCGAATAAGGGTTAAGATAGTAATGGGTGATATTAAAAATGTGTTCCAAAATATGCATGGGTGTAGTATATCACAATTAGGGAAGGTCTTTGAACCGAAACTCAAATTCTTCACCCAGTTTTATTCCCCATTGGGCGGCTTTACGTGCGTTCACCTCTAAAACATACATGGCTTTTCGGGAGGGGGCGTAGGTCGCGCACGGATCGCGCTGACAAGGCGGCACATTGTCTTCAATATGCACAACTCGCCGGGAATAATCCAGCCAAATCATATCTAGCGGGATCAGAGTGTCCTTCATCCAGAACGAATGCACCGCCGCATCCGAGAAAACAAACAACATTCCGTGATTATCCGGCAATGCATCCCGCCCTTGCAGCCCGTGGACAACATCTTCTTTTTTGTATACGACTTCGACGCCAATACATTTTCCTCGGAAGCATACTTGGTCTTCCCTGAAGACTTTTTCCTGATGACAACCGGCGGATAAAAATATTCCCAGAACAAAAATAACAAAGTTTCTTCGGGTATCAGTGTTTTTCGTCATCATTCCCCATAATATTCAAATAATCCTTAAACTGCAATTCGCCCGTGACTTCTTTATTAGAAAATGAAATTCGCTCCGAAAGGTACGGATGTGTCCGCCAATAACTCAACTCCCGGCTGGGCTCTTTGTCTTCCTGGGCTTTCAATTTTTTAAGAACGCTCGTCATTTCTTCTGGATTGTAACCGGCCTCCCTCATATATTTAATACCAATACGGTCAGCCTCATACTCATCCTCGCGGGAATGCGCCAAGAACATCGATAAATAGGCCGCCTGCACCCCGCTGGCTACGCCGGCGCTGCCCGACTGCACCGCCAAAATTTGCAAAAGTAAGTAGCCATAAGAACCCTGCAGGCGCTTGATAGCGTGCCGGGCGGCGATGTGTCCGATTTCATGGCTGATAACCCCGGCCAATTGATCATCATTGTCTAATTTATCCAAAAGCCCTTTATAAACGTATACATATCCACCAGGGAGACTCACCGCATTCATTTTATCCTCATCAATCACTTTGATTGTGTAAACCAACTCTTGCCGATCGCAAACCGCCACAATGCGATCCAAAACCTTTCTGACCCGCGCGTTGATTTCCGCGTCATTATCGATCGAAAAATGGCTGTCAAACTGCTGGGCGACTGCCTCGCCGATTTTCATCTCTTTTTCTGTGCCGTAAATAAGCGTTTCTTGCTGATTGGTGGCAAGATTATATTCGGTTGAGCACCCCGCCCCGAAAAATAACAGTAGATATAGAATTGAAATTGGAATTGGAATTGGAATTGGAATCAATGCTGTCTTAATTAACATTTTGTCATTCCCGCGCAAGCGGGAATCCAGTCGAG
>CAYHTV010000013.1:0-28036 GCA_964359575.1 uncultured Planctomycetales bacterium | reverse complement strand
CCTCTAAAATATTTAAGGGAAAATCAGTACGAACGAAGTGAGGAGTTTTCTTGAGCCCGTGTTTCAACGGATATCGTGCGGGAAAAAATTCAATCCCGTATAAGTCCCCGGATCGTCGCCGCCCATGCCCTTAGCCCGGACCGCAGAATTTGTATTCAACCGATAATCCCCCAGGACGGACTTTGCGTACGAAGGGTCAAAGAGAATATTATTTTGAAAATTCTGCTGGCCGCTGATATTGGTGGCATTAGCGTAGAAGACATTATATTCTCCATAAATGTACCCTAGTGCGTCTGTCCAAACCCCGATTTGATTGCTGGAAAAAATATTATCCCGCAAGTACCCCTCGGCGTTCAACTGGATAACACCTGCGGCGAGATAATTCACAAACGTGTTGTGCACGGCCGCGTATTTCGATCCGGCTGCCGTGATCCCTGAAAGAAGAGCACTTCCGGCGGCCGTATGGCCAAAAACGTTGTGCCGGATGACCACGGTTTGGGAAGGATTGGTATGATTCAAAAAAACAGCAATGGAGACATCCGTAAAAAAATTATTTTGGATCGTGGGATATAAATTGACGGCACTGATGCCGATGTAACAATTTTCAAAATGCAGTCCCGAGATCTCATAACCTTGTTCATAAGAAAACGTCCCGCTGGGGTCATTGAGAAAAACGGCCGCAGCCGTAGAGGGCAAATTATTGCCCTGAATAATAACATCATCGCTTGAATCATTAACCGTCCACAATCCATTACTCCCTTTCAAACTCACACCCGCGGGAAGGGTCATAGTATTCGCGAGTTGATAGACGCCCGGATTCAGTTGAATGGTATCCCCGCGGGTCGCTGCGGCCAGCGCGGAATTTAACTGCGAAACATTATTTACCACAATGGTTGTGCCGCGCAGATTGTCTTTGGCATCGGCGAGCGCGTCAATTTCAGCGGTCACGATTCCCGCCCCAGCGGGATGAATATCGTTTTTGCGCACATCCCGCAGGCGGATAAAATCCGCCTGCTTTAGATAAACATACCGCATCCGTCCCGAAGGGTCCACGAACGGCACGCCGGGTGATGTTTGAACAACCGCATCACGCAGATCCGACGCATCCCCGCCGCCGGAATAATTGTCAACCAGATAACTCTGCGGATCCCCCAGAAGACTTAATCGGTCGGGGACCGTATAAAAATCCTGTGGCTTCATATTTGGATTATCAATAATATTATCCCCGTTGGTATCACCCAAAAGCAAGGTCGGCGAATTCTCGGCATAATTGCGCAGCGTCATGGAATAATATTGCACGGGGTTCAACGGCCCTAAATTGGCCGGCAAAATATTAGGAACCATGAGAAACCATGGATCATCCGCCATCCCGTTATGATTCAAATCCTGGCTGACTTCGATCAAGGCCGGTTCGGTAAAACGGTTTTGCGCGTTTCCGCCGATCCAAAACGAATTGCTAAACACAATAAAATCCAGCCCATGCAAATTCCGCGCGTCATCAAGGATCGAACTATTAAACTGCACATCCACCGTAGCCGGTGTAGCGCTGGCAGGATTATCCCGGTCGCCCAGCGCCAGTAAAGAACGGCTCGTCGGATTTGATGTTCCGCCACCGAATGGCACGCCTAAAATATCGGATGGATTACCTCCCCCGCCTAGCCCGGGATTAAATGACAGGACCAGATCGGCAAAGACATCATCCGCCGCTGGCAGCAATTCAATCACCGCCAAACGCGTAAAGGTACTGTTGGTAAAGGTCGCTCCCAATTTTGAGCCGGTTGGCTCAAAGGGATTAAAAAATTTATGAGGCTGATAAAACGCGATATTGGAAAAGCTTCCTCCCAGTGGAAAATCGGTCGGGGTGCAGAAACTTTGCTTCGTCAGATTTTTTTCATCCACCTTGACGATCTCGCCGTTAAGCTGTGCCACAAAAAGATCACCGAATGAATTGACAGCCAGATTATATCCACCATCTAAAGGCATGCTGATTTGCGAATTGTTCTCGGCAAGGACGGTCCCAGTATTAATAGCATTCTGCAGCTGTACCGCGGTAAATTTTAATAAGGTATGACTGCCGGGTGGAGGAGGTCTCGTCCCAGTGCTTTTGACATAATACAAATCCCCGGCATCATTAACCACGACCGGTCCCGACGGCGTGTTATTAATATTTATAATTATTTTCCTGGCTCCAGGATTCGCTAGATCCACATACAAAATGCTGTTGGGGGTCTGCGGGGCAAAGGAGGCGTTCAAGCTGATGTAGACACTGTTATTATCGCGAAAGGCCAGGCTGAAATTCCCAAATAAATCGGGAATGATCGTGGTCACCGCAAAAGTTGCAAGATCAATTTTATTAATCGGGTTGGTTGACCCAGTCGCCCCGTAGACCGCAAATGTGCCGTCGGGTGAAACCTTGATAAACGAGCCAAACACCCCTGCGGGAAGAGATCCGACCTGCTGGGGGCGGGCCGGCACCCTATCGCCATTGGCGTCCACGATTAAAAGAGCCGGTGGGAAGCTGGTATCAATCACAATCGCGTCCCCATTCGGTAAATAATCAAACCCTCCGGCGCTGTCAACGGATATCCGATTGACCGTGTAGCCGGTTTTTAACTCAAACAGCGGCCACAAGGCCTTGGCAAAACTTTCATTCACAACCAGCAATACCGCTAAGATAAAAAAAATTACTCTGGTGATAAATTTCCCCATAACAACACCCCTTTCTTTTAGCCTCGTATTGTTAAAAGTTTTCGTTTTAAATCTTCTTATTTTTTCAGAGAGTTTTGATTATTTACGTCATGTGCGAGTTTTTATTATCTGTGTCATTCCGAGGAGCCGCAAGGCGACGAAGTAATCTTTTTTCTATTAAAGATTGCTTCGCTTCGCTCGCAATGACACGAAACTTGCACACGGCGTTAATAATTTAGCTCCTGGAAGCATTTGTGTCATTGCAATGACACAAAGTGGGAGCAATGACACATTCTTCACGCCACAGAATGCTCAAAGCTCAATTTTTGTTTAAACCGCTGTAAAATTTTAATAAAATCCTTTCCTAAAATCAGAAGAAATAAAACATTGGTGACGGCATGTACCGTATCAAACCAAAACGAAGCCGCGTACGCGGCCAGCCACGTCGACCAATTGAGAGGATACACAAACGAGAGCCAATACCACAGATTCATAATCCAGCCAAAAAAGTATCCCCAGGCAAACCCAAAAATAATGAGACCTTTTTTGCTCACCTGTGGGAAAATTTTTCCTAAAATTCCGGCGGATAAGCCGCATACCCCCCAGCTAAACATCTGCATAATCGTCCATGGGCCTTGCCCTAAAAACATATTCGAAACAACCGCCGCTATCATCCCGACCCACAAACCCGCGGTGCACCCAAACACATAGCCGCTCACGATGACAATAAAGGTCGTCGGCTGGGCGCTGGGAATGACCGCAAAAGGCACCCGCCCCAAAGCCGCGATTCCCGCTAAAACCGAAATGACGGCAATTTCTTTAGCCGATATCCGCCGCCGTTCAAAAAGCCACACCGCCGCGCTTAAAAAAATAATAATGAGAATAACAAACAATAGGCCTTTATTCATGACCGTTCCTTCCCAAAAGTTTCTTGGCCTCCTCAAAATGCACCACTCCCTCCACCATGCCGCGGAACAATTTGTTCACCGCTGTCGAATAAAAAAGATTACCGCTCAAAACCTGCCTGGGACTTCCTTCCTCAATAATTTTTCCCTGGGATAAAAGGATGACCCGGTCGGCAAAATCCGCGGCAAATTCCACATCCTGCGTGATAAGGACAACCGACATGCCATATTGATTCATTAAATTTCTTAATAGAAGCAGCAATTCTTTTTTTAAACGCCCGTCCATGCCGCGGGTCGGCTCATCCAATAAGAGCAATTCTGGATGCGCCACCAAAATCGATGCCAAGGCCGCCCTCTGCCGTTCCCCAGCGCTCAAATCACGGGGATAAAAATGGCGGTAGCGTCCCATTTCTAAAGAATCCAATATTGAAGCAATCCTTTCTTCATCGTTAATGCCCAAATGTTTCATGGTAAACAAAAGTTCTTCTTCCAACGTATCGTTAAAAAGATAATCATTGGGATTCTGCGAGAGATAGGCAATTTTTTGAGCGCGTTTCCCTGAAGTTAGCGCGTTGATATTTTTTCCTTCAAAAAGAATTTTGCCTCGCGTGGGTTTAAAAACCCCAGCGATGAGTTTTAATAAGGTACTCTTTCCGGCTCCATTTTCGCCTAAGATCACGACAGCCTCCTGCCGAGAAACGTTCAATTGAATCTCCTCTAAAACAGGCGCTATACCCGCGGGATAGATAAAGTGAATCTGCTCCAGCTTCAAAAAGGGGGTGGAGTTTTTAAATGTCTGAGAATCGCTAGTTAAGACCTCTTTTCCTTTCAAAATGTTCCGCAGGACATCCCGTCCCTGAGAAACTGTTAAGGGCACATCTTTTTGATCGCTTTGCGCGAATAACCGCGGGATCAAAGGAATAAAATCTTCATACTGTTCCAGGGCGCAAGGAGGAAAATGAGTGGGTTTCTCATTGAAAATAATCTTCCCCTGATCCAACAGCACCACGCGATCGGCAAAGGGCAGACAATGTTCTAACCTTTGCTCGATAAGGATAATCGTGAACCCCTGCTCGCGCTGCAGCCGCTCAATAATGGCCATGCACTCTTGCGCCCGGGCCGGATCTAATTGGGACGTTGGTTCATCCAAAATTAAAACCCGCGGCAGCATGGCCAAAATCGATCCGATCGCAACTTTTTGCTTTTCGCCGGACGACAATTCAAAAGTCCGACGGTGCCGCAGTTCGGTTAATCCCAAAAAATTCAAAATTTCCGTTAACCGCCGTTGCATAAGATTTGCGGAAAGACCTAAATTTTCCAATCCCAAAACTAAATCCCGCTCGACCTCTCCCATAATGATTTGCTTCTCGGGATCCTGAAAGACCATGCCGATCTGCGCGCGGATATCTTTAGGAGCCGTCTGAAACAATGATCGGCCCTGAAAGAATATCTCCCCCTGAATTCTGCCGCCGTAAAATTCCGGAATAAACCCGCTTAAAAACCGCGCCAGCGTGGTTTTTCCCCCACCGGAGGGGCCGATCAAGAGTACGCATTCTCCTTCGACGATGTCGAGATTCACATCGCTTAGGGCTGCCGCCTTTCCTCCGGGATACCGATAACTTAAATGATCGATCTTAAATAGGGCCATCGTTTCCACAGTTCACTAAAAATCAAAATTGAAAATAGGCCGCTGAAGATAAAACCCAGCCGCAGTCCCTCTGACGAATTCCAGCCGGGATCCAGTATCGGATAAAAATTTAAAAATCCTTTTTTTTGAATAACGCTCACCATAAATCCCGCGAAGGAAAAAATCAGGCATGCGAGAAGAAGAGTGTCTTTTCTCTGCCAACGATGCTGGATAAAAGAACTGCGCTTCCCAACTCCAAAACCCCTCGCTGATAAAGCCTCGGCGGTCTGCCACGAATCTTCTAAGGCCGATAAAAGTAAAACCTTCCAAAACGGATACCGCGAGCGGACAGCCTGCCAAAGATTACGGTCGTTGACCAAAGCTCCTCGAACTTGCATGACAACACTGATTTCTTCCAACCGCCGTTTTAACTGCGGAACCATAAGCGACGTTAAAATAAGGCTTAACGCCGACTTGGGCGTAAATCGTGAAAAAAAAACAAAACTTTTATCCGCTGGCATAACACTTTCATAAAAGCAAAAGATGCTTAAAATTAAACTGAGTTTAAACGCCATATTTAAGCCGTAAAGGAATGCCTCTTGGGAGATGATCACGTCCCCAATAATCGGCAATGACGGACCAATCCACAAGATTGTTTTTCCATTGCGGGAGAATACAATATTCAAAAGAACGATAAAAAAACACATGACCAAGCTAAATCGCATATAACTTATCCATTGTTTCCCGGCTCCCATCGACACAATACCAGCGGCGGTCAGCAAAAAAAGCCAGCCTAGATACACAGGATGCGTATACACCGCCGCCATGATTCCTAGGAGCAAAAAATATAAAATGATACTTAAGGGATGAAAGGTCTGCCACAACTGCGCTTTAACGAAGGACTGGGACATTGATGATTTCTCCGTTAGCTAAGACAGCGCCGGAATAAAATTTTATTTTTTCACTGTTGGAAATTAACAGCCGCAGCGCCTTTTCTACTTCCTTATCGCTGGTGCCGGTGATAAGCCACAAAGGCGGGGCCGTCTCAAATCCGGAACTGATGGATAAAATCACGGCAGCGTTTGGGTAACACGTCTGAACATCTCCTGAAATATTCAGCGGACATAATTGAGCGTCCTCCATTTTAATAAAAAATCCGCTCTTCTGAGAATTGCGGACAATGTCCTTGATTGCGGGATCTTCACTGATATCTTTCCATGCCCCCACCAGGATACGGGCACGCTCTGCCTCTGGGCTTAAATGGCCATTGTATTCTTGGCATTTAACAATTACCTGATAATAAATCCCTTTCTGCTCTAAATCATTACACAATTCTTCGGCGGTTGTTTTTAAACTCACTGTTGCCAAAATATCGGTTACCGGCATCTGGTTTTCGCGGCGGGATACAAAAGGCTGCGGATACACGCCAATCACAGAGGAAACATACACGGCATCCTGCCACGGATGAAAATCCCACCAGATAATATCATTGGTCTTAGGCCGGTACCCTGCCGCGCCGACATTAGCCAAAAGACCATTGACATAATAAAACCAATCCCCCTGACTGCCGCCGCCGCTTTTGCCATTAATCTCGCTGACAAAACCGCCGCCAAACGTCGTTTGAACAGAAGCATTCTCCTTTAAAATCTGCATGACGGATTTATTAGAAGACAGCAGTACTGTTTTTGCCAAAATTTTTTCACCAGTAAAATGACGGGTGATCCAGAGTTGAATATCGTCATCCGCCTGCGCCGAAGAAATATTGAAAAATAAAAAAGACGCTAGTACCGTTGCAACTAAATAATATTGGGAGAAATTTATCAGTGGTAAACGGTACCAGTGCCCCTCATCTTGATAAGAAGATAGTTGCAGGGGCACTAGAAATAGAATTGAAAATTTTATTTTATTCATGAGTGATTTCTTTTGTTAATAATTCACCGCGCACACCGCGTCCAGATCAAACCCAGAGGTTTTCGTTCCGCTCGCCCCCGCGGTTAGAGAACCGTTCTCGTGACGGACAACATCTCCATTCATGTCGACTTTCCAATTATCACCGGTTGAGGTTATTTTGATATATTGAATCCATGTAAAATCCGGCACATTGGGCACTTTAGGAAGATCATCGAGATCAAACGAATCTCCTCCGGCTTTCGGAGTCCTCGGATCAGGACCTGTCGTGTAATCTTCAACCCAATTAATGCCGGCAAATCCTTTGGCGTACACCGCCGGATTGCTTAAATCCAGAACCCCATTCGTATAATGCGGGACAAAATCAAATGGAAATTCCCGAAAATTAACTCCATCCTGGCTGACCTCTATGGTCGCCGGCTCCATGTATCTCGCCCCCAGGTTATATCGATCATCAAAGGCATTTTCAAATACCGTAAAATCAACTCCCTGGCCATTTACCACAATATTATTTTTAAAGCGCAGCACAATACTTCCCCCATAAGGAGCGCTGGCTCCATTATCATTGTTCACTTTGGCATGCAAAGAAACAATATCATAGGAACCCCACCATTGTCCCGTCCCCTTAGGAGCGCCCAAAACCACATTCGGCATACTTGGACAGAAAGAACAATTGTTGGCCGGGTCCAGCGGGCTAAACGAAATCTTCTCATCAGCAAAAGGATCGTCCGGGCCGCTCAAGGTCACGGCCCGCGGGGTGACACTGCCCATAGAGGCATTAGTCGGCACAGCAAAACTTCCATTGCCTTCGAAAGCAAAGGCGGTATAAAAATACGTTGTATCATTGATCAAATTTTGATCCACGATATTGTTGGTTGTTCCGGAATAAACAACCGTGCCCTGCGCTGGTGTCTGCGGAGAACCGCTTGTACTGCGCACAATTTCGACGTGATCAAAACTTGGTTCTGTGGGAGTATTCCAGGCCAGGCCTGCCTTTTGTTCCGAGCCTTGGGCGATAAATCCAGTCACCGGAGCGACGTTCGGGGTTTGGACCGTGAGCGTGAATAATTTTTCATCAAAATTATTTTGGTTGTCGGTGACCCGAATTTGCAGAGAAAGATTCGCCGCTGTCGCCGACGGCGTCCCAGAAATGACGCCGCTTTGGTCATCCAAAGACAAACCCGCCGGCAGACCGGGGATGCTGGACCACTTATAAGGAAGCGCTCCACCGGCCGCGGTAAGCTGAGTATTATAATTATTGCCGATGTAGCCATTAGGCAGGGTGCTGGTACTGGTCGTAATTTTGACAGGCTGAGGCCGAATTAATATACTCAAAACCTTTGTATCGCGGTTTTGATTTTGATCCTCAAGCTGCAGGGTGAAACTCTTCGATTCTGCCTGCAGCGGCGTTTTGTAAATGACACCGGAATTTCTATCTAAAATCAATCCCTGCGGTAAAGTCCCGCTCCCGCTTATAACATCCCAGACATAAGGCGGGGTTCCACCCTGAGCCTGCAGTGTTTGATTATAGGCAGCATTCACCGTGCCGTCGGTGAGTGAAGTGGTCATAATGGTTAGCGGCTGGCCCGTGATGCTAAAATCAAATCCGCGGATATCCCATGCCTGGATGATATCAGTTACTTGAAAATCCACATGAAAATTCCCTGACTCAAGCGCTGCCCCCGCAATAACACCTGTTTTTTTATCTAAAATAAGCCCCTTCGGCAATCCGCCGCTGTAAATCGTCCAAGAATAAGGGCTGATACCGCCTTGCGCGCTGAGCGTTTCATTATAGGGAGCCCCTACCGTGCCGGAGGACAACGAGTTTGTCGTAATTTTTAAAGGGAATTGAATGACCGGCACCATCAGAGGTTTACTGCCAAAATTCTTTAACGAATCGGTGACGCTGATGTCAAAACCAAAGATGCCGGTTTCCTGAGGAATTCCTGAAACAATACCACTAGCGTCGTCCAGTGTTAACCCTTTAGGCAGTCTTCCTGAAAGAATACCCCAGGTATACGGCGGCTGACCGCCCTGCGCCTGAAACTGGAATTGATAATTGCTCTGATAAATTCCGGTCGTTATATACTGCGTTAAAATCGTTAGGGTTTGATTATTGACGACCAGCGTAAAATTTTTGGCGTCACTCATATTGGCCTGATCCGTGACTTTCGCCGTGAAACCTTTGACTTCCACGCTTTGCGGGGTGCCGCTCATACTTCCATCCGCAAGAAACGAAATCCCCTGGGGCAAAGCGCCAGAAAAGCTCCACTGGTAAGGAGGATTTCCTCCGGCAGCCAAAAGCTGGTGTTGATAAGGAATTCCCACATGGGCGTCCGGCAAACCAGGAGTCGTAATCGTAAGCGGCAAAGAAGAAATTTTTAGACGGAATTGTCCTTGCTGCTGGGTGCCGGTCTGATCCATGACTTCAATGAATAAATCGTCATCAAAGGACTGTAACGGTGTTCCAATAATCGCTCCGGTATTTTGCCACTGCAGTCCAACGGGTAGATTGTTGCTTAATAAATTCCAACTGTAGGGTGGCAGGCCGCCGCTGGCGCTTAAGGCCTGATAATAAATCGCGCCCACGGTTGCATTGGCGAGCTGTGGAGTCGTGATGACAAGCGGCCCGCCGGAAATCGCCAGAACAAGATCCGCGGCATCGCTAGTATTTTGACTATCCGCCACTTGAAACCGCATGGTCTGTGACTCTGCTTTGAGCGGCACTCCCTGCAGAATCGCTAGACCGGTGTCAAAATTTAATCCCTGGGGAATGCTACCACCGATGACCTGCCAGGTATACGGCGGCTGGCCTCCCTGGGCCTGCAGTTTTTGGAAATAATTCTGCCCAACGCTGCCGGTTGGCAAACTGCTCGTTGCAATAGTGAGACGGGAAGTACTTATTTTTAAATTGAAATTTTTCGATACCTGTGCTCCGAACGCATCGGTGAACGTCACGGTCAAAGAAGAATCTCCGGCCTGCTTGGGCGTGCCATAAAAAATTCCGTAGGGGGAAAGGAGATTAAGGCCTGGCGGGAGCAAAGAAATTTTCCACCAATACGGTGTTTGTCCGCCCGAGCCGGTCAATTGGATAAAATAATCTGTCCCGACGAAACCTGACGGAAGGCTCGGTGTTAAAATGGCCAAGGTCCCTGAGGATTGTTGGATATTAAAAGCCAGAACGACCAATTGGTACTGAATGACAATAAAATTTTTTGAAGAATTGCTGACTTGAATCTCAAAAGTCCATACTCCCGGCGCTTGAGGGACTCCGCAGAGCATCCCATTCGCAGCGTCAAGATTGAGTTGAGCAGGAATAATTCCTTTCATAAGCTGCCATTGATAAGGCCATTGACTCCATTGCGGGTCCAAAAAAACGCAATACTGTTCGCCGAGCGTGGCGGAAGGCAAATTTTTAAAAAAATACCCCTGCTGATACAGCGGTGGGTTTTGTGCGTTGCCATTTTCTTCTGGGTCAGAAAAAATACTCCGCTGTCCATAGCTGCGATCTCGGGACTTGCCAAAGGAGACGTCTTGGCTTTGAGTTCCATTTTGCCAAGAGTGGTTTTCCCCTTTGAACAAAGAAAATGCCGGACGCCTTTGAACCAGCGAATCATAAAAATTTTTTTTATTCTCCGTTTTATCTTCGGCAAAATACACACTGTCCGCGTAACTGGGGGAAAAAGGATGAAAAATTTTCTTCAACTCGCTGAAATGGCGTTCCCAGACGCCGCGCAATTTTGATAACATTTCTGAAGGATTGTTCCCGCAGGATAGCGCCAGTAAGAATACACCGCTAAAACATAAGGTAAAAAAAATAATTTTGGGTGATAAGGATTTCATGATGCTGTCAAAAATAAAACGCCCAATCTCGGGTAGAAATTGGGCGTCATAAATCATTCAAAAAAATTTTGAACTCCCTCCTCCCCGAGGTCACAAGGTGTTCTGGCTTGCCCTGCTATTTTATCCATCTCAAGCGGACGAAACAGCGGGATCACAGTTACGGGGGTAGCTTCGGATTTAAACCGAATTTCCCTTATAGTTCATAATCCCAGATTTTGCGAAGCAAAATCTGCCCGAAGGGCCGCCCAGAAAAATCTCGAAGAGATTTTTCTGTTTCGGCGGGGTAATCCCAGATTTTTGCTCGCACAGTTTTGTGCACAATTTATGTGCGCATGCAAAATCTGGGATAATACGCTAAAAAGAGCGAAGAACGAGGTTATCTTATGATTGAACTCTATCGTTGTCAAGAAATTTTATTATGGCAAAACTAGCGAGAAGCACAGCCGCGGCGGAGATAACGCGCGTTGGGGACGACAAAACGGGTCGGTGTACCTGCGTGATCAAAAATTTCCGATTCGAGTGCCGCGTGTGCGTGATGTTGCGGCTGATCAAGAGGTATCGCTGCAGGCGTATCAACGTTTACAAAAGCCGTTTAACGATGAGGAATCTATGCGCCGACTATTGCACGGATTGAGCACACACAAGTATCAGGAAAGTTCATCGTTAGCGGCAGAAGCCTTAGGGATCAGCGCGTCGAATCTGTCAAAAAAGTTTAAGAAATGTTCCGGGGATAAATTGCAGCAATTACAGAATCGTTCATTAAAACAATATGATATCTTAGCCATCTTTATCGATGCCAAGCGTTACGCGGATGACGGGATTATCGTTGGGGTTGGGGTGACGATGGATGGCAAAAAAGTTGTGCTGGGGGTGGAACATGTCCACAGCGAGAACGCCCGCGCCATTGAACAATGGATTGAGCGGCTGATTGAGCGAGGGCTCACATTCGAGCACGGGATTTTATTTATCATTGATGGCTCGAAAGAAATTAAGAAGGCCATCGAGCGCAAGTTTTCGGTTTACGCGTTGATCCAGCGTTGCCGTTGGCATAAGCGTGAAAATGTTGTGGCATACCTCGATGAAGCTCAGCAGGCTGTATTCCATCGACGATTGCAAGACGCTTATGCTCAAACCACCTACAAAGAGGCCAAGGCCGCTTTGATGCAATTGCACCAGGAGCTTGAAAAGTTTAACGCTTCGGCGGCGAACAGTTTACTGGAAGGATTGGAAGAAACCCTGACGATCCATCATCTGGGGCTCTCCCCCAGTTGGCTAAAAGCTTAAGCACGACCAATTGTATTGAAGCCATTATGTCTCAACTGGGCAGTTATACCGACAAAGTCGATCGCTGGCACAACAGCGACCAAATCTTACGTTGGACGGGGATGGGGCTCATGGATATTGAACCCCGGCTTAATCGCATCCAGGGACATAGGTATTTGAAAGTTCTAAGATATAAACTTCAAGAAATTATTGACCAGCGATTACGGAAAGAATCTACGGCTGACGAAACGAACATTGAAAATGTCCCGCTGGTCGCGGCGGGTTGAGATCATTGAACAGAGGCCATTCTGGATGAAAAAAATCGTGGAGAATCCTGTAGAATTTCAACTAAGAAAAGCATTGCGCCTTTTTCTTTATAGGCTGTGAAACTATTTATATACTTTTTTAGAGAGTTTCTATTCGTTTGAATCTTCGAATAAATCACCCTGGTTATTACTCCCATAATTCAACCTGCCCCTATTCCCATTTCTCCCATACATCTTCTGAACACATTCTTCAAACTTTTTGAATTCATTTTCATGATGTGACAAAAACCATTCTTTATGGTTCCTCAGGTATTCATTTCGTACTGCTTCATCATTCAAGTCTCGCGGAACTCTTTCCATTCTTGGGTCAATACTATCAAATCCAGAGAAAGGAGTATTTAATCTTTCTGTAATCATTTTTATGTATTCAGAATTTAATTCTATCCCAATACATCTTCGATTCAATTGTTGACAAACTCTTAGAGTAGTTCCACTTCCAGCAAAGGGGTCTAAAACTACATCCCCCTCATTAGAAGACGCAAGGACCATCCGCTCCATTAAGCCTTCTGGCTTCTGTGTCGGGTGTGCCTGCCGATTTCCGTTACAATAATGTACATGTGAGAACTCCCACACGTTTCCGGGATTAGCCCCTCGCATATTATTAATACTACGGTAATATTTCTGAGGGACTCTTATATCGTCTAAATTAAATTTAAAATCTTTGTCTTTGGTGAACATTAAAATGTCGTCGTGTCGGGGAGAAAAACCTTTTCTTTTTCCAATACCCTGAGTATAAAACCAAGTTATCCAACTACAAAAATACATTCCAAGTTCTTTTTCCAGCATATTGTAAAGATAGGAAATAAATCGCATTCCCATAAAAATATATATTGTACCGTCCTTTTTTAAAACCCTACGTGCTTCTTTGAGCCAATTTCTTAAAAAAATCAAATATTCATCAAATTCTTTAGAATCACTATCGTTTCCATAGTCTTTTCCGAGATTGTATGGCGGGTCTGCAATAATCAAATCAATTGATTCGCTTTCTATTTTATTCAAATGAACTAAAGCATTCCCTTCTAAAATTTGCAAATTATTCTCAATTATTGCTTTATTCATCTTTTATCCATTCATTCGATTTAGCTAAAGACAACCATTCTTGAAAACCCTTTTTTGAAGCAAAAAATTTTTTATCTAATAATTGACAAAATTCCCGAGTTGACCTTTTTTCTTCTTCAACATAATGAATATCTCTTACTTGTAACTGTCCCGTTCCAAGCGCAGGGTTATAGCTTATATCACTGCTTGATAAATATTTCAAATCATATGCCTTATAATCAACAACCTCCATAATCCCATCCATCAGAGAAGTATCTTTATTTCTAACAGAGTAAACTTTATGCTTTAAGGATAAAATAACAAAAATATAATCTGGGTCCTCTATATATGCCGTTCTGATTCTTGCGAAAGAAGTGATGTTCGGAGCTTTCCCAGAATTTGGGATGTCTTCGGCGGTTGCCTTGACATCCACATATCCAGTAATCGCAGAAGGACTTTTTTCTTCCCTTTTAAATTGTAAAATGACATCGGCCATATTTAATCTTTCACAATTTTCAACATTTACCAGTCGATACTTATTATTCGAATCTTCCAAAACATCTTTAAATTTCTCTTGTGCCCACGATTCAACAAAAGGCC
Organism: uncultured Planctomycetales bacterium; assembly: GCA_964359575.1. GTDB lineage: Bacteria > Omnitrophota > Gorgyraeia > Zapsychrales > GWA2-47-8 > 2-02-FULL-48-11. The sequence continues at coordinate 13,838 of CAYHTV010000013.1, read as the reverse complement.
CAGCCACTTTATTAATATTCTCCATGGGGAGCCCTAACTTCAGATTGGTGTTTATAACAATCTTGTTATCACCTTTTTCAATGACTGTTTTCATAATATCCTTGACTGAACCTGTAACATATGTCGAGCACTGGTCATAATCAGCACTTTCTACAGGAACCTTTAATTTTAGGTCTTTATAGTCAATCTGCTTTGCCATATTTAATCCTTATTTTTTTCGAGATATCCGATAATCGCATCTCTAACAATACTGGATTTCGATTTCTTATCTTTTTCAGATAACTTAATTAATTTTATATAGTCCGTATATTGTATATTAGTAACAACTTGAACCAAAGGATTTTTTCCACGCTTATCCTTCATACCCCCTCCCAACTTGTTAACTAAATAACTAAATGTTTAGTGTACACCTTTGTTGGGAAGATTTTAAACATATTTCAGCTTCTGTACCGCATTGATCTTCAATGGCAAAAAATTTTACCGATTATTTTTTTCCCAGGAGCGCAAACATCTTGGATTTATACGCCTCCACTCCTGGCTGGTCAAAAGGGTTGACACCGAGGAGATAACCGGATATCGCGACCGCCCGCTCGAAGAAATAAAACAGCTGGCCTAAATGAAAAGGATCAGCTTGGCAGATTGTGATAGTCATATTGGGCACACCACCCTCAAAGTGCGCGGCAGCAGTCGCCTTGAAGGCTTGTTTATTGATAAAATCCAAATCTTTGCCGGCGACAAAATTGAATCCGTCGAGGTCGTCCTTGTCCATCGGAATTCTGATCTTATGCTTGGGCTCATCGATCATCAAAAATGTTTCAAAAATATTGCGTTCGCCCTGCTGCATCAATTGTCCCATCGAATGCAGATCCGCCGTCAATTTAAGTGAAGCCGGAAAAATCCCTTTGCTATCCTTGCCCTCGCTCTCGCCAAAAAGCTGTTTCCACCATTCCGCCACATAAGCCAGATTGTCATAAAAGGATGATAGAACCTCAATCTTTTTACCCTGTTTGTACAACAGATATCGAATCGCTGCGTATTGATACGCGATATTTTTTTCTAAATCCATCTGTGAATATTCTTTCTCGCCTTGGCGCGCGCCATCGACTAAGCTTTTAACATCAACACCCGCGAGTGCCAACGGCACCAGTCCAACGGGAGTCAAAACCGAAAACCGTCCGCCCACGTTATCCGGGATCACAAAACTTTTGCAGCCTCCCCTTTCCGCGATTTTGCGCAGCGCGCCTTTTTTTTCATCGGTGACGCAAATGATCCGTTTTTTCAACTCGGCTGGTTTGTATTTTTTGGTCAAAAATTGTTTAACGATGCGAAAGGCCAGCGCCGGCTCGGTTGTGGTGCCGGATTTTGAAATCACCACCACCGTGACGCGTTTATCTTTCAATCCCTCCAAAAGTCCAAAAAGGGAATCGACACTCATATTATGCCCGGCATAAAAAAGCGGCAGCTTCCCTTTTCCTTTAGCAATGCAGGATTGGCCCAGGAATTCGAGTGTCGCACGGATGCCGAGGTATGACCCGCCGATGCCGATCGAAACCAGGCAATCAGAATTTTTCTGGACGTCTTTGGCGAGGCTGGTGAGTTCTTTCAAGAACGAATCTTCGATGCGGCTGGGCAGATCCACCCAGCCGGTAAATTCCGCGCCCTGGCCGGTTTTCCTTTCCAAATCCTCGTGCGCCTTTTGCATTTGGGGCAGAATTTTTTCAAGGTTGCTGGCAGCGACAAAACCCTTGAGATTAGACGTGTCGAAGGTGATCATGAGTTACGTTTCGAATAGTTAATGATAATTATTACTGACCTTTTGCGAGAATTTGGTCAATTTGGATAGAAATTTTGGGCAAAGAATCTTCAATAATATCCCAGACAATATCGAAGTTAACACCAAAATAATGATGAATCAATTTGTCCCTCACTTTGGCCAAATCCTTCCAAACAATTTCTTTATGTTTATTTTGCAGATTTTTTGAAATACTTTTTACCGCCTCACCGATAATCTCAAGATTTCTAACGACCGCATCCTGAGTTTTTATATCAGTCGCGAACTTAGCGTAATCCATATCCCGAACGTAGACTTGTATCCGCTTAATGGCTTCTTGAATATCGCAAAGAAACTCAACATCACTGCGTTTAGACATAGACAGCGTTCCTTCGGATATCGTCAGCGATTCTTTTAACCCGGATACTCGCTACGCCAACGGGAGTGAGGATGTCAGTTTTCCTGCCTAATTTTTTATCAAGATAGTCGGCGAGACGGATAAATTGCAGTCCGATTGGTTTTTCAAATTCTATGAGAATATCAATATCACTTTGGGCGGATTGGGTTCCTTTAGCAAAGGAACCGAAAATAGCGATCCGCTTGACGCCAAATTCTGTTTTCAAGAATGGCTGTTCTTTTTTCAAAATCTTAATAACGTCGCTGGTGGTGAGTTGGCTCGCTTTTTTGATCATAAATGTTTCTCTATTTTGTCCTCAGTATATCAAATTAATTTAAACGATTTAAGCAGGTTTTGGGAAAATTTGGTATTAAATTTTTATAAAGCCCTGCTTAGGAAATCAGTCAATCTATTGCTCAAATCCTGCACACTTTCGGTTAATTCTCCATGTTGTTGCCTCAAGGTATTAGCATAATTTCTTAAAGTTTGTTCTTCATTATTAAACAATGCCCTCGAGGTAGTCAATATTGGCCTTTGTCTCCTCAATGATAAATTCAAATTTTTTTCTTTAGTTGTACAAAGGCCCATAAAAAATTAATTTTTACCAGTTATCAATTCATACCCTTTTATAACACTATCACACGCCATCTGCACCATATTTTTTAAATCTCCTAAATCTCCTTTTTCTAAGGCGGCGTAGTATTTGTATCTATCATCCACTTGAATAATCGCTGGCGCGAAATTCCTGCTTAAAAGCTGCGCCATCATCAATAATCGTCCTACGCGGCCGTTACCGTCGAAAAAGGGGTGAATCGCCTCAAAATCATAGTGATTACGGGCAATCTTACCAATAGGATCATGTCCATATTGATTAACGCTTTTAAGAAATTTACCCATGCGCAAAGGCACGTCCTGCGCGGAGGGAAGCGGCTTTGCCGCATCCGTTAAATTGACTTGGCTGGTGCGGTATTTGCCGGGCAATTTATTATTGAAATTGTACATGACAATTTCATGGAGACGGAGGACAAACTGTTCATCAATTTTAAAACTGGAACGGACCTTTTCCAGCACAAATTCTAAAGCATTTTTGTGATTGACCGCTTCCAATACTTCAAAAAATTCTTTGCCCTTAACTTTTTGTCCCTGAAATGCCAGCTCGGTTTCTTTTTTGGTCATACGGCTTCCCTCAATAGCGTTGGAATGGTAGGTCATTTCTAAAAAAAACTTCTCACGAATCTCGAGATTGGTTTTAAGAATCTTCAGGGGGTCCTTATTTTTTTTTTGCAGCGCAAAAACAGCCTCACGTAAATCCACATATTCCTTAAAAAGCTGATCGATATCCCGTGACTGGGACGGATGCGGCGCAACATCCTGATCCAGCCAGCGGTAAACGGTTTTATAGCTTACTTCCAACCGCCGCGCTAATTCCGATCGCGAAACACCGGTTGTGGCAATAATCCTTTCTAACTTTTCTTTATCAGTTAATGGCAGGCGAAGCATATTCAGAACCCCCCAAAATAAGATAGGACATATTAATCGTATATACTATAGTAAGCATATGACATATGTCCTATATAGTCAAGCAATATTTATAGGACTTTCGCGTTTGAATATAGAGTCTGTCATCCCCGCGTCCTCCTGAGGCGGATCAGCCTATGGCTGAAAGGCGGAAATCCATGCCTCTCGTCGAAGAGAAGCCTAATGGATTCCCGACAAAGGCATTCGGGAATGACAAACGCGTAAGTCCTAATAGTATCAAAATACCCGGCATTTTCTCCTAAACGGCGTATAGAGCTGGTCAGCGTGAAACGGGCGGCGCGTGGCGGCCTGTTGGCACGCCGCAGAGCAGCATCCATCCATCTCAATAGCGGCTTCCCGCGAGCAAAGGAACAATTTATTGCACACCATGTTCGCGCAATTGATATAGGTATCACAGGGTACGCCGGAAATATCACAGCGGCTGATCGGCTCGGTCTGCGATGGATTAACCGCGGCGCTCATCCGATCGTCAAAGACAAAACATTTCCCTTTAAAATGCGCCCCGCCTTGCTTTTGGGCATAATGGAGGATTCCGCCCTGCAGCTGATTGACATCGCTGAATCCTTTCTTCTTCAGGAGCGCGGAAAATTTTTCACAGCGGATCCCGCCGGTGCAGTACATCAGTATTTTTTTATTCTTATCCATGGGATTTCGCTTGAGCCACTGCGGGAAATCAAAAAAATTCGCAAGCGGCGGGCACACGGCGTTTTCAAAATGGCCAATCCGGGTTTCATAATCATTGCGCACATCCAAAAGGAGGAAGTCTTCACTGGATTCCAGCATAGTCCGCCATTGTTGGGGATTAAGAAAGCGGCCGGTCTCCTCCTGCGGATTAAGTTTCAACGAAGATTTTAAAGAGACAATTTCCGGGCGGGTTTTGACGATCAAGCGGTCAAAGGGAATCACGGGGTGCTGATGTGTCTTAAATTCAATATTTTCAAAGCCAGGCAGCGAGCATAAATGTTTCTTATATTTTTCGATATTTTCCGCTGTACCGGCAGCGGTTCCGTTAACCCCTTCCTGGGCGATATAAATCCGCCCTTTGAGTGTGAGCGAGCGGCATAATTCTTTTTGCTCGGCGCAAAATCCCTCGGGGGCAGCAATGGAATAAAATTTATAATACGCAATAACGTGGTACATATTTTCGAAACACTATAGATCAACCTCCTACACCTCCGATGTGTAGGAGGTTATCGCCTCATCAATCGTCGCTCCGGCCAAAACCACATCCCCGTCATAAAACACCACCGACTGGCCCGGGGTAACGCTCTTTTGCGGCTCGGTAAAATCCACCCGCACGCGGCCGTTGTCCAAATAAACCAGCGTTCCCTTCACCTCCGGCGCGTTGTAGCGGATGCGGACGTTAACTTCCATTTCTTGCGAAGGAATGTCGATACTGACCGGATTAAAGTTGCTGGCCCAAAGACCGCTTGAATACAACATCGATTCCGGTCCGACGTAAACCGTGTTGGTTTCTTTCTCAATTTTATAAACATAAACTGGTTTACCCAACGCAATGCCTAATCGCTCGCGCTGGCCGATTGTGTAATACGCAATGCCCTTATGCTGGCCAATGATTTTACCGGTTTCACCTTTGTACGGTCCTGGCTGAAAAATTTCTTTCCCCAAACGATTCTCTAAAAATTTCTGATATCCGCCATCGGGCACAAAACAAATATCCTGACTCTCCGTCTTCTCAGCCGTATTTAAACCGAAACGCCGCGCATGCTCACGCACCTCCGGCTTGGTCATATCGCCCAGGGGAAATAAAACGCGCGGCAGGGTCTCTCGCCTCATACTATAAAGAAAATACGATTGATCCTTGCGCGAGTCTCTCGCCTTTTTGAGTTGAAAATTTTGCGTCTTTTCATTGTATTCAATTTTTCCATAATGTCCGGTTGCCAGCGCAGCAGCACCCAGCGACATCACGCGATGATACAGCGAACCAAATTTTAAATGCTGATTGCACTGCACACACGGATTCGGTGTGCGGCCGCTTAAATATTCCGATGTGAAATTATCAATGATATGATCGTTGATGTCCTTGGCAAAATCCAAGACATAGTGCGGGATATCCAAAATTTGCGCGGCACGCTTGGCGTCCTGAATGCCATCAACCCCGCAGCAGGACGGCTTCTTACTCTGTGGGTGTGAGATGCTAAAGCACATGGTAACCCCCACGACGTCGTGCCCGGCCTCTTTCATCAGACCCGCCACGACTGAGGAATCCACCCCGCCGCTCATAGCGACGAAAACTTTTTTCTTGGCAAAAGTAATCATAAAATTATTTAGTGACCTGTGTCCCGCATCCTGCGGCCAGTTTTAATTCCTTGCGGGCCACTGGCCACTGGTAACGGGTCACTTGGGTTATCGCCCAATACGTCACATCCAATAAATATTTTAATTCCTCGGTTGATATCCCCAACGGCGGCATCAGGACAATCACATTCGAGAGCGGCCGCAGGATTACCCCGCGCTCACGCGCCTTTGTGCAGACCTTAACACCAATACGATCCTCCCAGGCAAACGGCTCTTTGGTTGTACGGTCTTTGACGAGCTCGATGCCGACCATAAAACCTAATTGCCTGATCTCACCGACGTGGGGGTAATTATAAAACATTTTTAAATTTTCAGCCAGAAACTTTATCTTGGGCGCCAGTTTTTCTAGCGTGCGCTCTTTTTCAAAAATTTCTAAATTGGCCAGGGCCGCCGCGCATGCCAGCGGATTGCCGGTGTACGTGTGTCCGTGAAAAAAGGTTTTTTGATCTTTGTAATCGAAAAGGAAGCCATCGAAAATTCTTTTCGTCGTTAGGGTAGCGGCCAGCGGCAAATATCCGCCGGTTAAACCTTTCGCCAAGCACAAAATATCGGGTGTTATTCCCTCGTGTTCACAGGCAAACATTTTTCCGGTACGGCCAAAACCAGTCGCGACCTCATCGGCAATCAGGAAAATATCGTATTTCGTACACAACTCCCTCACCTTTCGCAATGCGCCTTTGGGCCATAACAGCATCCCGGCCGCGCCTTGGATCAGCGGCTCGATGATAAAGGCAGCGATCGTTCCCTCTGAGGCCTTAAAAAGCTCTTCGAGCTTTTTCAAATTCTGAAGTGAATCAAACGAAATAGTTTTAAAGGTTAAATCCTTGTAAACCTTGTGGAACAAATCGACCCCGCCCACACTGACACTGCCCAAGGTATCACCGTGATAAGAATTTGCCAAATGCACAAATTGAATTCGTGCGGAACGGCACAAATTTTGCCAATACTGATACGCCATCTTGATAGCAACTTCAACGGCCGTTGAACCATTGTCAGAATAAAAGACCCTCGCCAAAGGCGAGGTCCTGAGCGTAGTCGAAGGATTTCCTTCCTTTGGCGCGATTTCAATTAATTTCTTGGCCAATTCAATCGATGGTGTATTAGCCAACCCCAGCAAGGTCGAATGACTTAATTTATCGATCTGTGCTTTGATGGTCTGATCCATTTCCTTTTTCCGATGGCCGTGAACATTAACCCAAAGACTCGAAACCCCATCCAAATACCGTCTGCCGTCTGTATCGATCAAATAACAACCATCCGCTCGGTCAATGACCAGTGGTTCACTTTCAAGCCAATCCTTCATCTGGGTAAAGGGATGCCAAAGATACTTCTTGTCCCATGCCCGCAGTTCTTCTGTAAAAACCGTCCTACACATCGGAGGTGTAGGAGGTTGCTCTTTTGACGACTCGAACAAAACGCCTAAGTCAAGATTACATCTTTTCAAAACTTCTTTTTGTGTCTTGGTTTTCAGATACGGAATAATTCCTAAAATGGGTAAATTCGTTAACTGACCAATTTCCGTTGAATTCGTTTCTTCTGGAATGCTTTTTTTCTTATTGTTTGTTTTACTAAACACTATTCCCCGAACCCTAACCCCTTTTAATTTTATCTGCCCGACAGTTAAAAGTGTATGATTAATAGTGCCCAATCCCAAGCGGCTGACGATGATTGTATCCAAATTCAAATCGCGGATTAAATCCGCGATTTGGTAATCGTCCCTCAAAGGCACCATCAAACCACCGGCGCCTTCAACGAGCACAACATCGTGCTTGGACTGAAGTTCTTGATAGATCGAAATAATTTTTTGAATATCAATTTTCTTGCGGGCGCGCTTGAATGCCAAATGCGGCGAAAGCGGCTCTGGGGCATAAAACGGATTGATTTCTTCAAGCGGATCAGCAATTTTTAAAAAACTTTTCAAAAAAACCGCATCGTTACCGCCGCATTGCACTGGCTTCATCACACCGATGTTATAACCTTTATTCTGCAGCAAAACACCAAGCACAGCCGTGGCAACAGTCTTGCCTATTCCGGTGTCGGTCGCGGTAATAAAAATACCCTTTTTTATTTTTTTGCCTTTATCCATACGATTTCAAAGGTGGCAATAATGCCTAACCGGTCAGAAAAATTATTTTGATAAAATTCCTGTGCCTGGAACATTAACTCTTTCCCAATAAAATTATCCTTGGGAAGGACATTAGCACCAATATCTTTAAGCCATTTGACCAAAGCGATCATATCGGGAAAATGGACTTTGATCATTTCTGCATCGATTTCAATATTGTAAAAGCCGGACTTCTTCAAAACCGCTTCGATTATTTCACGGCTGGCCAAGCGGCGAGCTAAAACTTTCTCACCCTTCACGGAGTCTAATGAGGCAAATAATTCCTGCAGAGTCTCTCGTCCAAACATCGTCAGGCACAAGCTGCCATTTTTGTTAAGCAGGCGGTGACTTTCGCAGAACGCTTTTGCTAAATCTCCCACCCATTGATAGGCCAAATTAGAAATGACAATATCAAATGTCCCGGCTTTAAAAGGCAGCTGGCGCGCATCGGCCTGAATGACTTGCAGTCCTTCGTACTTCTTCCTGGCCTGTTCAAGCATGCCGATCGCGCAATCAATTCCCACAACTTTCGCGTCGGGGAATAAATTCGCTAAACGGTTCGTCATCCAGCCGGTGCCCATGCCGACATCGAGGATATAGCGGGCCTCTTCGTGGCCTTCAATTTTTTTAACTAGCTCCCGCCCGATTTCTTTCTGCAGACTCGTTAAAACATCATATTGCATGGCCGCGTCTGAAAACGCCTGACGAATTTTCTTATCAATGGCGGTAAAAATCATTGTTTACGAAGATTAACCATCCTACACATCGGAGGTGTAGGATGGTTAATCCAGCATTAAATGTTTAATAAAAGCTAATTCTCGTTGATAATTTATCTGATCTTCAACAAATTTTTTATAATCTATCCTGTGGATATCGATGAGATGCTGATAATCACAAATCATTTTCTTATCTGTCATCCGAACATATTCAAAATAAGAAGAATATGTCCATTGCTCTGGTTTTCGAACAAGACCAGCTGTCACAGGATTCAAATGAAGATAGCGTGTTAAGTGTAAAAGCTGTTCATCTGTTTCAACAAAAATTGATTTAAATCTCCCTTCCCAAAGAGGACCTCGTCTCTTATGTCTTAAATTAAAATATTTTGCATAGCTATTAAGTATATTGGCCATGAAACGCGAGATACCATCTTCGATAATTTGCTCTATAACAAAATGAATATGAGTTGGCATAAGACAATAGGCGATAATCCTAATATTTTTCTCATAAGAGTTGGCAATTGCATCAAACCTTTGATGGAAACCTTCTACGCCAACGGTTTCAATGAAATGTGAAAACCGCAGGGGTATACTTTGCAGTTGGTAATAGCGTATCAACGCGAACATGCGTTGAAATTCTTGGTCATTATTAAAAATTTTGTAACCAGCAATGCTTTTCGTACAAATGTGGTATGTCTTTTCGTTAATTAATTTTACGTGTCTGTACATTCTGTAATTCTCCAACCATCCTACACCTCCGATGTGTAGGATGGTTTATTTAAAAATTCAGCCACCACCGTATTAAACTCATGCGGTTTGCTTAAAAATGGGAAGTGGCCGCATTGGGCAAAAAAATCAAACCGCGCCTGCGGAAATTTCTGCTGCAGCAAGTCCTGCAAAATTTTAGGGCATAGATAATCTTCGGCCCCATAAATGAACTGCAGCGGCAGTTTGACTTCATCCAAAACCGGACGCAAATCTTCCTGCTCGAAAATGTCCAAATATTCCGAGAGCGCCTGCTTCATCGGGACTTTGTCGGTCTGACGAAATTTTTGCAGCCAACGAAACCGCCGGCTCTCGCGCTCTTCCCGCGTAAAAAGCGAACGGAAAAAAATATTCACGATCGATGGGTAGGCCGTAACAAGCTGGCCGTTTAATTTGCGGATATGCGCGACGTCCACGCCGTACGGATATTCCTCTGACTTCGCAAACTTCGGACTCGCCCCGACCAAAATCAAACGCTTTATTCTTGAGACATCATTCCCGCAGAGCTTCAGAGCCAGCAGACCGCCCAGCGAGCTGCCAACGATATTCACTGCTTGAAAATCTAAGGCCCTTAAAATCTGTACTAAATCCAGCGCCATGTGCAAAAATGAAATTTTTTCCCATCCGCTCTGCCCATGCCCAGGCAGATCAACCGCTAACACACGGTAGTTTCTTGAAAAAAATTTTGTCTGCTGGCGCCAGATCCGCCGATCAACGCCCCAGCCGTGCAGGAATAAAATTTCCTCTCCCTCGCCCTCACAATCATAAAACCACTCAATCCCGCTCGGGGTTTTTATATGCGGCATAAATCTTTTCCAATTTTATGGAAACACTGCAATGTATAATCCAAGTCTGCTTTCCGATGCGTCGCCATCACCGTTAAACGCAGCCGCGCGGCATTCGCCGGCACCGTTGGGGGCCGGATCGCGGAAATAAATATTCCCTGCTCAAAAAGTCTTTGGGAAAATTCAAGGGCCGCCTTAGAATCTTGAACGACAATCGGAATGATCGGTGTTTGCGAACTTCCCGTGTCAAATCCTAACGCTTTCAGTTGACTTTTAAAGTAATGAGTATTTTCCCACAATTGTTCGCGCCGCTTTGATTCTGATTCCATAATTTCGATGGCCATCAGAGAGGCCGCTGAAACCGCCGGCGGCAGCGCGGTTGTATAAATAAAACTGCGCGAGCGATTAATTAAAAAATTAATCAACTCCGTCGAACCACAACAATAAGCACCAAAAGATCCTGCGGCTTTAGACAACGTTCCCATCTGAATATCAATTCTTCCCTCGAGACCAAAATGCTCGGCTGCGCCCCTGCCGCTTTTCCCCAAAACACCAAAACCGTGTGCTTCATCGACCATCACCATGGTTTGATATTTCCGCGCCAGTTGAACAATATCTGGTAATGGCGCGATGTCGCCATCCATACTAAAAACACTGTCTGTAATAATGCATTTTTTTTGCTCACCCTGCGATCCGTTTAAAAATCTTTCCAGCGCTTGCATATCCTTATGCGGATAACGTTTGTGCTGCGCCCCGCTTAACAAAATCCCATCGATGATTGAGGCATGATTTAATTTATCGGAAAAAATAACATCGCCGCGGCCGAATAAACTGGAAATGATCCCGACATTAGCCATATAACCGCTGGAAAAAATAAGCGCCGCCTCAGTTCCCTTAAATTGCGCGATTTTTTCTTCTAATCTCTGGTGCGATGACATGCTGCCGCACACCAAACGTGAGGCGCCGGAACCAAAACCTTCCTTCTCAAGAGAATGGATCGCCGCCTCTTTCAAGCGTGGATCATCCGCGAGGCCCAAATAATTATTCGAGCAAAAATTTAAAACTTTTCTACCATCGACAACAATCTCACGCCCCTGCGGACCTTCCACCAAGCGCAGCGTGCGCTTGAGATTTTTAGCTTCTAAATCGAGTAAGGCTTGTTTAAGAAAGTGACTCATAAAGTATTCAATTAAAAATTTAATTTATCTGCACCACATCTCCCGTCATTTTTTTAATGACAAGCCCTGTATCACTGCGGATCAAAAGCCCGCCGTCCTCATCAAGATCAATCGCTTTCCCCTCCACCGTCTGGCTGAAATCGGAAACACGGACATGTTTTCCTAATGTCATGGATAACTCTTTCCAGCGTTTGAGTACACCGCTAAAACCTTCCTTCTGAAAACGTAAATACCAATCCTCCATCATCCGTAAAATTTCTTGAACCAATTCAACACGGGTGAAATTATGATCCGTTTCATTTTTTAACGACACGGCATGGGCCGGCAGCTGCGCAGCAGCAGCCTGCACATTGACCCCGATTCCGATGACGACAAATTTGACTCGATCTGTTTCCGCGCTCATTTCGGTTAAAATCCCAACCACCTTTTTATGATCAACCAATAAATCGTTGGGCCATTTAATGGCTGGCCGTAGTCCACAGACTTTCTCAACCGCTTCCGCCACCGCGACCGCCGCCAAAAGGGTTAACTGCGCAACACCCGTCGGTGGTAATTGAGGCCTTAAAATAACAGACATATAAATTCCTTTCCCCTTTGGGGAAGTCCAACGACGCCCCAGCCGCCCACGGCCTTTGGTCTGACTCTCGGCGCAGACAACTGTTCCCTCTTCGAGACCTTCCATGCCCAAACGAAACGCCTCATCCATGGTTGAGCCAACGGTATCGAAATAAAAAATCTTTTTTCCTAAAATCTTTGTGTACAGTTGAAATTTAATCTCATGGGGAAATAATTTATCCGGTGAGGCAGCCAGCTTATACCCTAAATGCGGCACCGCGACAATATCATAACCTTGTTGACGCAATTCTTGAATATATTTCCAAATTCCCGCGCGACTAATATTGAGCGAATGACTGATTTCCTCGCCGGAAAGATAGCCATCGGTAGATTTTAGAAATTGGATGATTTTGTCTAACATATTCAAATTCTCAATCGTTTTACAATTTTAGGCAGTTCTTCCAACAGATATTCCACATCTTCCTGTGTCGTCCAGCGGCCCACGGTAAGACGCAAAGACCCTAATGCCAATTCGTCATCCAGGCCAATGGCCCGTAAAACATGCGACGGTTTCATCGCCCCGGACGTACACGCTGACCCCATCGAGGCGGCAACCCCAATCATGTCCAAACTCATAAGCAGGGACTCGCCGGAAATTTTTTCAAAAGAAAAATGGCTGTTATTCGGCAGGCGCTGTTCTGGATGACCGTTGAGCCTAGTCCCATCAACGCGCTTAAGGATTTCGCTTATCAACTGATTGCGCAGCTCTGTTTGGGTCGTAATCTCATCCGCTATCTTAAGCTGACAAATCTCAATGGCCTTGGCAAGGCCGACCGCGCCAGCCGTATTTTGCGTCGAAGAACGTAACCCGCGCTCCTGCCCGCCGCCTATCAAAAAGGGCGGAATTTTTACTCCTTTTCGAATATACAGCGCCCCAACACCTTTGGGCCCATAAAATTTATGCGCGGACAAAGAAATGGTATCAATGTTTGATTCTTTGATGTGGACAGGAATGTGCCCAACGGCCTGGACCGCATCGACGTGAAAATGAATATTTTTTTCCCGGGCAATCCGGCCGATTTCGGCCACAGGTTGGATGGTGCCGATTTCATTATTTGCATAAATGCAACACATTAATATTGTCTGGTCAGTGATGGCCTTTGGGACGGCCTGCGGATCAATGAACCCCGAGGGATCAACATCCAGATAAGTTATTGAAAAGCCCTGCCTCGCTAAGTATTCCACCGGTTCTAAAACCGAAGGGTGTTCGATTTTTGAGACAATAATATGGTTTCCCTTAGCTTTTAACTGCTGAGCTATGCCCAAAATGACCTGATTATTGGATTCCGTTGCCCCCGAGGTAAAAATAATTTCTTCAGTTTTAGCGCCTAAGAATTTCGCTAAAGTTTCCCGCGAATTTTCCACGGCCTTCTGTGCCTCCCGGCCAAAATAATGGCTGCTCGCCGGATTCCCGAAATGCTCAAAAAAATACGGTTCCATGGCCTCAACCACTTGCGGGTCGGTGGGCGTTGTTGAAGCGTAGTCAAAATACATTCTGCGCATATTTTCTCTCCGTTAAGACTTCATTCACTATACCTTGCCCACTTTTTAATGTCAACTAAGTTAGAAATATTAGTTTACAATATTAGTTTACAAATCATGCACGTCCAAATTAATATGAATAATTTCGACGAGGAAAACTGTAAGAG
>CAYHTV010000012.1:0-29420 GCA_964359575.1 uncultured Planctomycetales bacterium | reverse complement strand
TCCCAAAGGGGAGAAGGAATTATAACATCAGAAATTAATGTTACAATGTACTAGTTTATCTATTAACTGATATTTTTCCTTCAGGAATAATTCCAAAGCCTACTCCATAATACTTACCATTCTCATCAAATGAAACAGAAATGGTACAAAGAGGATCGAGCTCATTTCTATCTTCATCTGATTCAATTAATTCGCTAACTATTAGTACCTGTGCAGTTGTTTTTGCTTTTTCACCTATCGGGTGATATTTCATTAATATACCTGTGATGCCATTAAATTTACGTGTGATTGTTTCCACATTGCCGTTTTTGTCATAAAAATAGAGCGTGACGGCGCTTAAAGGATTCGTCTCCTGCACCAGCCAGCCCAGCTCGTTGAAATCATAATTGGCCGTGCGGCCTTCCGCGTCGGTCACCTGGTTGAGAGTCCCGAAATTGTCATACGTAAACGCCGTCACCGCATTGATTCCCAACGGATCACGGGCAATCGACTGCAGATAACCCGTCGCCGGGTAATAGTTCAACGAAGTCAAAATGCCGTTAGGATCCTGCAAACGGTATTTGTATCCAGAATCCTTATTCAATAACTTTATAACCATCTAAATCACCTGGCAAATTGAGAGCCCATTTAAGATAGTAATTTGCAGCTTCATCAATGTTGTCAAATTCTTTAGTTATCTTTTCCACAATTTCACCAGGGTTAGTTGGATGCATTCTCTGCGAATGACATAAGAATTTCTCGTCTTTTCTTTCAATCACTATTCCTTCGTAATTCGTATATTCTGAATCATTAAAATCAAAAGGAAAAATTCTACTCTCATTAATCATATCCTTTAATACTCTAAGAATATCACCATATTTAAGTATGGCAGTTACAGGTGCTCCTTTTTGCGCTCTTTCCTTAACGTCAATGTGTTTACCTTTTAATAAAGCTCTAATGATAATTAACGGTACTAGCATAATTTATGGCATATAAAAAAAGTTTAATTGAACTCCACCGGGGTTAGTTACTACTTCAATCCCACCACCCTTATTCGTTCCAACTGTTGGAGCGTTACGTGTTATGAATGGCTGCCCTGCTTTCTTACTTCCACCAATAATAAATTCAAATGGCACATTCTTACTTGGTACTCCATATTTTTGAACAAAACCTTTACCGAGTGGACTACCGAGTGCCCAGAATTGCCCCTCTGCTGCAGCACTCTTACCTAGCTTCCCACCACGGAAAAGCTTTACGCCTTGATTAACTGCTTCCGTCGCGGCCTTTGATGCAGCAGAACCGTATTGACTTGCTGCACCAAAGGGAGTATTAATCTTACACACTTTATCTGCACTTTTACTTGCCGCACCCAATACCTTTCCCACGGTTTGCAAATAACCCCCGCCACCTGGCAAAAAAGGCACACCGAGCGCAATTGAATCATAAAGTAACGACGCACCTGTAACAAAGCTTGGCTGAATCGAGAAATATAAAAGACTAATCTGCCACGTTGCATAATCAGATACTGTTTCAGCAGCTAGTCCATATGAATCTGTATAGTTAGTTGGACTATTACGGACATATTGCGTTAAATTCATCGAATCAAAGTATCCAATCAGATCTCTCTGATGAAAGCGACCAATATGCTGATTGTACGTACGGTTGCGATAGTCGTAGATACCACTCTCTATATCCAATCTTCTTCCGGTAAAATAAAATGGGTTCCCAATCGTCGAAAGCGTTGATGGTTGGCCGTAAACATCGTAGTTGTAGGATTCGACGACGGTGCCGGAGGAATTCAGGATGTCGGTGACTGAACCAAGCCCGTCATACAAATAATGATACGTCGAACCAGCCCGGGTCATGGTCAATACTTCGTCGATCGAATCGCCGTAAACGTAGTCGGCCAACAACGCACCGGTTGCATCGCGCTCTTCGATTTCGCGGTCGCTGTCACTGATGAAATATGTCGTTACACCATTGACAGTTTTCGATATCCGTCGATTAAACCCGTCATATTGATATGTCGCATTCGCATTTGTCACACCGGTCAGGCGGTTTTCCTCATCGTAAGTATAAGCATTCGTCCTGTCATTTGTTAAGTTTCCAGAAGCATCGTAAAGATACGCCTGGGCGCCGATGACACTATACTGATTCAGATTATTCGGCTGATACACCACTCCGTCCACATTCGTACGGTTCGCCACATTGTCGTACTGGAACGTATGCGTCTGCGCTCCAGAGACCCCCGTCAATTCATAAATAGCATTGTACGTATACGTATGGTTCTGTACCGGATTCGCTCCGCGCTTAACACCCATCGTCTTGCGGTTCCCCACATTGTCATAAACAAAATAATCAAACCGCGAAACAGGATTCGCACTTCCGATAAGCTGATTGTTCACCTGCGCCAGTTGGTCGGCGATATCAAAAGAATACGACGTCCGCGTCACCGGGCTCGTCATATGATCTAACTGCTGACGGCGGTTCAATAAATCCCACGTATAATCTGCAACCGTCACCGTATTGACCTTCACCAAATCCATCTGGTCCTTCGCGTCATACGTATAATCCACCACCTTCCCCAACGGATAAACCACCTGCTTGCGGTTGCTGACTCTGTCGTACTGGTAGGTCATGGTCAAAGGATTCAACGCGCCGAGGGTCTGAATGACCGTTGTCGCGCGATTCAAATTATCGTAGCCTAAATTGATAATACTCAACGGATTCGTCGTCGTGGTGTGCCGAACCAGGGTCAAGCGGGAGCCCAGGTCATAGCCGTAGGTGATGTCAAGCGCCGGAGTTGCGGGAAAGCGTTTAGCAATCAGATTATTGAGATTATCGTAAGCGTACTGTATAACCTTCGGCGCTGTCGGCTGACCTTGGGTGACTTGCGTCAGGTTTGAATTCTTGTCATAGACAAAATCCGTGTACTTGGTATCCGCATAGGTAATCGTCTGCTGACGATCGAAAAGATCATTGACATAATTCGTCGCGTTGGTATTGGCGTCGGTGATGCGATTGAGAATACCGTTGATGTCATAATCATACTTTGTTGTCCCCTGCGGCGTATTCGCGTCGAGAATCTTGAATAATAAATCCCGCTCATCGTATTGATACGCAGTTGTTTTGTTCTCGGCATCCACCACCGACGTCAAATTCTCATTATTGTCGTAATTGAACGTGGTCAGCCGATACAATGGATCACGGACGGTCTGAAGCTTATTGAGAATCGTATACGTAAACTGTGTTGTCTGGTTGTTATCGGTTGCATCCGTGTCGGCGTTAAAATTACGTGTGATTGTTTCCACATTGCCGTTTTTGTCATAAGAATAAAGTGTCAAGAGCGCCAGGGGGCTCTTTTCCTGGATCAGCCAGCCCAGCTCGTTGAAATCATAATTGGTCGTGTGATTTTCCGCGTCGGTCAGCTGGTCAAGGTACCCGAAATTGTCATACGTAAACGCCGTCACCGCATTGATTCCTGCCGGATCGCGCGCGATACTCTGCAGATAACCCGTCGCCGGGTAATAGTTCAACGAAGTCAAAATGCCGTTAGGATCCTGCATCAGCACCGGCTGGCCGTTGGCGTTGTAGGCAAAGTGCGCCGCGGGATTTCCCGCCGGGATCGACGGGAAATAAATATCGGTGAGATTACCTTTGGTATTGTAACGCGGGTCTGCCGGCGGCAACTCATAATCATAAACAAACGTCGTCACCTGCCCCCGCGGATCGGTCACGGTTTTGATCTGGTTAAATTGGGATTCATAAGTCATGGTGGTGACGATGTCATTCGTATTATTGTCCGGCTGGGCCATGTCCGTCTTGCGGCGAACTTCGAGAAGATTGCCGCGGGCGCGCGGACTTGGGTTGTTCTCATCGTAGGTGTATTTGATGCCGTTGCCGCGCGGGTACTTGACACTCGTCATCAATGTTTGACTGTTATAAGAATAGATC
The DNA here is from genome assembly GCA_964359575.1 of uncultured Planctomycetales bacterium. Lineage (GTDB taxonomy): Bacteria > Omnitrophota > Gorgyraeia > Zapsychrales > GWA2-47-8 > 2-02-FULL-48-11. The sequence goes on along the minus strand of CAYHTV010000012.1, from coordinate 25,487 downwards.
GTCACAAAGGAAGGCGGATCGCCGACCCGCAAGCCGCGCGTGAATTCTTCCTTACGGGCAACGTTGCCGGAGGCGTTGAAATCATAACGCACCACGTTGGTGTTGCGGTCGGTGACGGTGGTTTGGTTGGCCACATTGTAATTAAAAAGAATGCTCCCGCTCCCCAGATCCTGTCTGAACACCCGGTTCTGGGCATCATAATGATTGGTGACAAATAATTGATTTTTCTCGTCCCTGATCGTCCTCATCTTATGATTGTCGTAGGTAAAAGTCTTAACGAGACCCATCGGATACTGCGGCGTTGCGGGCTTGGTGATGGTCAAAAGATCTTGAGTGTTTAAATCGTAGGAGAAGGCGACCGTTCTTGTCCCCCCGCCCGGGATATTGTCCACGATCGATTGCAAACGGCCGTCAGGCATGGGGTAATAATTGAAATTAATGACCCGGTTATTCGTGTCGATGATTTGCTTCAAGCGGTAATCATAACCAACCACGATCGACTGGTTCGGAGTTTGACTATAGGGAGACGTTCCATTAATCGGAAAGAGTTCCGGGGTCCCAATGGTCCCTCCCGAGGCATCCTCATATTTGAAAAGAATCGTATTATTATTCCGGTCGACGATCGAAGAAAGATTCCCATAAATATCAAAATTCCATTTCTCGCCATGGGACTTGGTGATGGTCCATGTTCCATTGACGTTCTGGATGAGATCTTCAAAGTAACCGGCCGGCGGCGTATAAGTTCCTCCGTTATTGACGTATTCATCGCTGCGGCCTAATCCGCTCAAGATAACGACATTTCCGTTTAAAAGCGGCTTTAAGCGGAAATGATAATTGATCGTCCAGTTATAACCATACGTTCCGTTGAACTCCAAGCCGCTCTGATACATGTGTTTGATCTCAAGGTCCATGCCCCGGCCCGGGATCATCAGATCCACACATTCATAACGCATTTCACCGCTGTGCAGATAAACAGGGTCACCTTGAGAAACCGCGTTGCATGCCGGCGGTGGCTGTTTTTTCGGATCCGCGTACGAAGCCTGCAATGACGTTGTTCCGTTAGCAATGGTCCCGTCAACATACCAAGTGGTCTCATTGTCCGCCAGCGCTGAATAGGGATAAACCGTCGAGAATATAAAAAATAACAGCGTCGCGAAAGAAAATGTCCTTTTAAATCTATTCATGAGTGGCCCCGTTTTTTATCATAACCATGGCGCTTTGCGACCCGGCGGTGCCTCCATAACTCGTAACCGTCACGGTTACGGTATGAACACCGTTGGAAAATTTTTCTGTATCAAGATAATACGTAAATGGATTAGTGCCTTCCTCTTCTTCGGTCAAGAACACATGGTCGATGAATATACTGGTCTCATAACGTGTATTGGACAGCCATGCGTCATCTTTGCTATTGATCGTTGTTCTTAAAGGAACCCGGCCGCTGATGATCGGAAGACCATTCTCATCGCTGCCCTTGGATTCCAAAAAATTCACCGTCAATCGCGGGGCCTTCTTGATCAATTCCGGATTATTTTTCTTCTCATGTTCAGGCACAGCCCTGAAAACAACCATCAAATCCCCTCGGCCGCGAAAATCAATCTCGCTGCCTTGTATTTTCCCATCCCAAATTTCTTTATGCTCACCTTTCCCTCTATATTCCCAATCAAGAAGATGGGTCAATAACGGCCCGCCGTCTTTTATCCCGATCCGGATGCGCACCAAAGCCGGTTCAGACAAAGTATATTTGACTTCTCCTGTCATGGCATCGAATGAAATATCCGTCGCCTGAATTTCTGACCCAGTCCGTAAACCGCTGCCATCGATTGTCGAACAGCCCGTAAAGCAGATGATCATAGCAATTGATAATAAAGAATGCATCATCTGACTTATTTTTCATCTCCCATGTTTACCCATACCGGATCGATGGATGGCGCATCCCCCGTAAGCTGCACAACTTTTCCCTCGGTCGGATCAATGGTCCATATCTCTTTTTGATCATTGACATTGGATACAAAAACAACATTTTTATTATCCGGCGAGAACCGTGGGCTCGCATCCATACCTGGATGACCGTACAACCTCTTTACGCTCATCGTATCTAAATCCATCAGGAACAAATCAAAATCCCCGCCATCGTGATTGGAGGTAAAAATGATCTCTCGTCCGTCGGATGTTATGTCCGGCAAATCACGCCGGCCGGCACCGTTTGTTAATTGTTTTGCGTTTGTGCCGTCACTATTCATGACCCACAGCTGGTGCTCTCTTTGATCATCCAACTTTACAAAAACAATGCGCTCTCCGTTATCCGCAATTCTGGGCTGAAAACTAAGATACGCGTCTTTGGTCAAAACAACCGTTTCTTGAGTCTCCAGGTTGGCCTTCCAAATGTCCCCCACATCGACGGAAGCAGGATGAAACCGGACGAAAACCAATTCATGTGTGCTTTGCGCGTAATCCGGATTAGCCATTGGTTTATATTGAGAAAGGATTTCCTTCTCTTGTTCTCCATTATCATCGATAGTCCGCAATTCTCCGTTAGCGGTCCGGTACCCCAAGCGATTATCCCTTTTTATCCAGAAAGGATTACGCTTATCCTCTTTAGAAAATGTAATTTGCTTTTTATTTTCGCCGTTCGTATCCATCTTCCACAATTGCCAAAATCCATCGGTCAGACGGGAATAAACAATGGATTCCTCGGCATGGGCACTATTGATCCAAAATAAAATCGAAATCACAGTCAATAAAAGTTTGATAAAACTCATAATTTTATTTAAAAACCGAAATATTGCCTATTCTTTCGACCACAACTCCTGTCGTGTTTCCCGTGGCGGTGACCCGGACACGGTAGTTATCCGCAGTGCTTACCGTCTGCCCCAAACCGTTTTTTCCGTCCCACTGAACCGTATAAATTCCCGGGGTCTGCAATTGACTGCTGACCAGCGTTCGCACCAGTGCCCCGGATGGCTGTTCCACCGCCACGGTCACCTGCGCTGATTCTCCGGATATCGTATATTCAATATTCGTTACTTCGGCATAAAACGGCCGGAAGATAAACGGATCGGCTTTGACCGAGTCAACGGACAAGTTTGAATTCGTCTTAATGACGATCCCGTTTTCGGGCAAAGATGTAGTGAAGATGACAGCGTTATAAGGTGCGGGCGAAACAATTTGGCCGTTCGCGTCTCTGCCGTTCCAAATTTCTTCATGAGATCCGATCTTACGAAATTTATTAGTAAATAATGTGACGTCGGGTGTGGGGTTGGTTAATATCCCTATCGCTGCCCTCACAAAGGCCTCTTGCGGCAGATTATAATTGATTTCCGCTGTTTGCCCTTTAAACGGATCAAAAAGCGCCGGCGTCAATGCCGCAGTGAGGGGCGCAACGCTGGTCGGTGTATATCCCGGAGAATACAACCCAAGTAAATCTCCTGATATATTCCTGGCTTCAATTACAAAGGAGTAAACATCATCCGCTAACAATTGGGCGCTGTTATCTCTTCCATCGAATACGATAGATTGAGGGCCGGCTGTCTGAGCGGCATTGTTGAGCAGCGTTCTGACTAATGCCTGTGAATCAAAATCATAAATTTTAATCGTAACGTTACTGTTTAAGCCCAATTGATAATTTATGGATGTGGTTTCGCTATTTCTGGGATCAAAAACTTTTTGAGTTACCGAAACGCCGCTGATGGGATTGATGGCAGCATACAGGAAAGGAATAAAATCAACGACCGGACGGGCCGGATTGTCGGCATTATCAAATATTTTTGAACTGATCGTCGGGATATCGGTCGCGCCCCACCAATTATTTTCGGCATTGACGGTGATACTCGGGCTGCCTCCATCGGCGTACAGATTGAACCCTGTATTATTCGCCAGAGAATTGGCGCGGATTTGGGCGTTGGGATAAGTGGTAGCCGTACCGTTAAGATAAATGCCGTTACTGCTATTGAGGTTAATCACATTGTCTGTGATTATCGGCAAGGAATTTAGATCAAGAGATATCCCGTCTACATTATTGGTTATACTGTTATTGATGATACTGGGTGAAGAGTTCAGAACATAAATTCCATGATTAAGGTTATTGGTGATGCTTGAATTCTTTATCGTCAAAGGATCAGGAACGCCCAAAACACGGACGGCAGGAACATTACCTTGCCCGGCATATTCCACCGTGCAGTGGTCCAAAACAGTTAATTCGCCTTGTCCATAATAAAGGAAGGATAAACCAATCCAGTCTCCGGGCGCTTTGATGGCCGCGTTCGAAGTAAAGACAATCGGCTGACTTGGAGTTCCTTGGGCGTTTAAAGCCCCTCCGACCTCAAGACCTGCGCCAGGGCCAAAAAGAACTGTAACGCCGGGATCGACGGTCAATGTTGTCATTGTTCCGGTAACCCCATACTGCATAAGAATATTTTCAGTTATTTCATAATCAATCGTATCCTTTGTGAGATGAAGATCATGGTACATAATAAAGCGATTATTTGTGAATATCGTTGTAACCCTGATCAAATTGGGGTTATTGTTACTGTACGTATTGCCCATTAAATTCGGCCTCAAAGGCAAGGAAGGGATGCCCGGACCTGCCATAGCGCTTTTAAGCGTTACGGGGTAAGAACCGCTGTTAGAGATCGTGTTGTTGGTGACATTGGCAGAGAACTTTCCTTCGATGTAAATTCCTTCAGCGGCATTATTGGAAATTGTATTATTTGAGAGATTAACGCTGGAATTTAAAATATAAAACCCTTTATTTGAATTATTTTGAATTGTTGAATGGGAGATCGAGAAGAGCTGCGTTACATTATCGACAAATATAGCAGGAGTGTTACTGTTCCCGGCATAGCTTAAGTTTAAATAGTCAATGCTGGTTAAACTCCCTACGGTCGCATTAGAAAAATACAACCCTTTCCAGTCTCCCGGGGCCGGCGCCGCGGCATTGGAGATCATCACGATTGGATTCGCCTGGGTCCCTTGCGCATTCAGCGCCACATTCCCACCGCCGAACGTCGTAAAATTCAAACCAAATCCCGGATCAAATCGTATCTCCACCCCGGGCTGAATTGTCATGGCCACAGCTGGAACTCCAGGATAGGAAAGCACATTAATATTCTCGGTGGCAATGTACGGTGCGTTATCTTTGGTCAACGTCGTTGACCGATCAATATACCCGGACGGTCCTGGAATTAAATGAATTCCATTCGGATTATTACCGCTGTACGTATTACTATTAAAATCAGGAGATGTTATTGTTCCTGTGGGATACTCAATCACCGCCGCATATTCTGTATTATTTGAAATGGTGTTATTGGTGACGCTGGAAGAACTCCCTTTTACATAAACGGCATTATTATTATTGCGAATCGTGTTATTGGTGATGCTGGCTGTGGCGGTCTCTAAATACAACCCTTTATCCGCATACTCAATGATGGAATATTGAGCCGTCCCGGTTCCGCTCCCCAAAAAACGGATGCCGACCCAATCCCCCGTTGCCGGAGTCGTTTGATTGGATGTAAACCGAATATTCTGGGAGGAAGTTCCTGCCGCACTTAACGTCCCGTTCACCGTTAGCGAATAATTCCCGGCAAACTTCACCTCCACGCCAGGCTCGATGGTTAGAGTTACACCCGGATTAACCGTAATATTGCCGATAACTATATAGGGGCTGCCGTTATTGGGCGGCATGGGCGCAAGGGTCCAGGTGGTGTTTTGTGAGATAGTGCCGCTGACGTTAGTTTGGGCAAAAGCCTGCGGTGAAAAAACGAGGATAATAAGAAAAAATAAAAAAAGAATTCGACTGGGGAAAGGGTTCAACTTAGGGTTGGGCAGAAAACAATAAGCACTCATTTTCATAATTGAGCATTCATGTCTACTGAGGGAAAACTGATTAATTTTTGAAGGCATTTCAGTATAAAATAAATGCCTGGACTTTACAAACCTTTATCGAATAAACCACAAAGATTAAATTTGCAAAGAGATAATCTGTGGCTGAGTGATGGTGGCGTTACATTTTTATTGAACGCTTGAAACTTTAAGCTCTTCTTCCCTCTTGGGCTCTAAGCCCAGAAGCGGCAAAAAGCTTGGAATCGGCACGATATTAATAATAACCGGCGCAAAGCCGCCGAAATTACCGTTAAGCAAATTCTGCATCTGCTGTTCGTTAAATTTGATTTGAACGCCCGGGCCCTGTTTATTAACATCGATCTTATTCATGTCGATACCGCCGAGGGGGGTTGATGTTGAGAGCAGGGCTTTATCATCCGTAGGAGCATCTATTTTTACTTCATTTAAAACAATCCAATTCCTACCATCACTTCCTCTCTCAACATGGATACTTTTGTCAGTTCCCATTTTAGCGTGAGGAGGGCTTTTTTATTAACCTTTATTCAGAAAAACTCGCACACGGCGTTAATCTTTTGCCGCTTGATCCGCAGGTTCATATTTACTGCAAATGAGAGCTGGCTGTTTGCCATAAAAATTTTCTATTTTGTAAGACGGTCAATGAGGCGATCCAAATCTTCGTTGGAATAATATTCGATAATGATTTTGCCGCGTTTCTTTTTGGCATTGATGCGGACCTTGGTCCCTAACGATCGCTGTAAATTTTCCTCCAACGCTATGATGTTGTGGTCGCGGGTGACGGATTTTGCTCTTTCTCGCCGCGAACCTGATGTCCATCCCTCGCGAATGATTTTCTCCAGCTCACGCACGGACAATTCACTGCTGATCGTATATTGAAAAATTTCTTTCTGCTGCGCAAAACTTTCAATCGCCAATAGCGCCCGGGCATGGCCTTCGGACAATTGGCCGTCAAAAAGGCTTTTTTGAATCTCCTCCGGCAACTTTAAGAGGCGCAACTGATTGCTGATCGTGGAACGATCCTTGCCGACTGACTGAGCCACGGAATCCTGCGTAAACCCAAAATCTTCAATCAATTTTTTAAAAGCCTGGGCTTCTTCAAGAGGGTTTAATTCTTCGCGCTGAATATTTTCCACAAGCGCCAAAACCAAGGCCTCTTGATCGGAAATTTTTTTAATAATTACCGGGATCTCAGCAATATTCAATTGCCGCGCGGCCCGTAACCGCCGCTCACCAGCAACCACCTCATAACCATCATCTTTTTCACGGACCAATATCGGCTGTAGAACGCCTTTTTCTTTAATCGATTCTATAAGTTGAGCGAGTTTTTGCTCGTCGTAATTCGCGCGCGGTTGAAAGGAATTATCTTTGATAACAGCTGTTTTTAAAAACCTAACTGTCTCAGTGCGTGCGAGTTCTGGATTATTGGAGATAAGCGCTGATAATCCTTTACCTAATGCCCGGCTTTCCATTTAGCCCCTCCTGGTATTAAAATTTCTTAAGAAATTTTTTGATCGTCTCTTGTTTCGCTTGCTTCTGATCCGGCGTTATCAATAAATTTTGCTGTCCGATTAATTTGTTGTAACATATTGCTATTAAATGAGTTGCGCGACTCTTCTAAATTACACAAAATTTCTTGGGCCAATTCTGAATAGCGCTTTGCACCAATCGAACTATTATCATAAATTGATATTGGCTTACCAAAACTTGGCGCTTCACTGAGTTTAATATTTCTTGGAATTATTGCTTTATAGACTTTTTCCTTGAAATAATTTTTAATCTCATTGATGACTTCGGTTGTTAAATTCGTTCGAAAATCTGCCATGGTCAACAAAACGCCCTCAATTCTTAAGTCAGGATTGAGGCCATCCTTAATCAAATTGATTGTATTTAATAACTGCGAGACTCCTTCCAGCGCGTAAAATTCACATTGAATGGGGATGATAATCGAATCGCTGGCCACTAAAGCATTTAATGTCAGTAAGCCAAGCGACGGTGGAGAGTCTATAAAAATAAAATCATAATCTTTTTGAATGGTTGTTAATGCCTTTTTAAGCCGTGTTTCTCTGGATAGCACTCCGACTAATTCTATTTCTGCGCCGGTTAAATTAATGTTGCAGGGAATAATATCTAAATTTGGGATCGCTGTATTTATAACCGATTCATTACACACGGCTCGATTTAAAAGAATATCATAGACGGATTTAAAAATTTCACTTTTATTTATGCCAACTCCACTGGTCGCATTTCCCTGGGGATCAACATCAATAATGAGAATTTTTTTTTGGCATTGAGCAAGAGCCGCTGCCAGATTAACGGCTGTAGTGGTTTTTCCTGTCCCACCCTTTTGATTACAAATTGATATTATTTTTCCCATTTTTTATTCGGCCATGCCTAACGACATTCCATTACATCATTTCACGTGAAACATCTTATAGCCTTATTTTCTTACCCATTTCTTAAAAATCAACCACTTTTTTGTTTTTCTTTGACCCAAACCTTTATTTTTGCAGGCTTGGCTCCATCCATGCCAAACAAGCCTTTTTTCTCTTCACAAACAATCTTAACAACAATGGCTTCTCGTGTAACGTTCAAAGCAGTGACGGCTTTTTTTATTGCCTCCTCTACTGTTCCACCTTCAAATTCTATACTTTTTCTTAAGCTTGTCATCAAATCGTCACCGTCTGTTTGGACATTTTCATCTGAGTCAGAGTGGACAATAAATAAAACATGGTAAAATAGAGCGCCACTCCGCTGGCAAATTTATAAAATACAAATCCGATTAATATCGGCATCATGATGGTCATCATCTTCTGCTGTAAAATTTGATTAGGATCGGTTGCCGCCATATTCTGAACTGAAAATTTTTGCTGAAAAAACATTACGATGGACATTAAAATAGGCAAAATATTAAACTCATTACCAATGACCGGTATATTAAATGGAAAAATCATCAATCGATCGGGCTGTGACAAATCTTTGATCCAAAGAAAATTTTCTCCACGGAAAAACACAGAGCGCCACAAAACTTGATAAAGTGCGATAAAAATTGGCATTTGCAAAATTAATAAAAAACATCCGCCAAAGGGATTAACTTTATATTTTCGATACAATTCTACAACTTCTTTATTCAATCGCTGAGGATTATTTTTATACTTATCCCGCAAAACACTCATTTCTGGCTGTATGGTTTGCATCTTTTTCATAGAGTACATGCCGCGAATCGTTAAAGGATAGGTGGCGCCGTAAACGCAGAGACTAATTAAAATAATAGCGATTCCCCAGCTTGGTATGAATTGATGGATTGTTGTGATTAGCCAATAAATAAATTTAGCAATCCCGTCAATTAAACTGAAATTACTAAAGGCCACGATATTTTCAAATCCATATCCCTGCTTCTTAAGCACTGCAATATCTTGCGGCCCGGCATAAATAAGAAAAGCGAGTTTACCGCTATTTTCAGCGCTGGTCAAAGTAAAACTTAAACGGTTTGTATCCGGTGGGCTAACGGCATACGCGCTTGTCTTGAATAACGGTTTAATTAAAATGGCGGAATATTTGTCACGGAAACCAACCCAATTGACAGAATCCGCTCCTTGTTTTTTCTCCTTATCCGTAAATCGAAATGCGTCATGCTTGCGGAAAATTGTGCTTTGCGTTGCTATCGAATACTCCAACAATGATCTTTCTTGGGATAATATTTTATTGTCCAGACTGGACATATCTAATAGCATGACTTCTATCGAATTGTCCAGACTGGACATTTTTATGGCTGGAGTAATGTCCAATTCTGCCTTAACAATATAGGGACTCTGGAATTGATACTTTTTGGTTATTTTAAATTCCTTGGTATTGATAGAATAAACAATGTGCTGGTCGCTGGAGCTCTCCAACATAAAAGCCGTATCTTCGTACCCTGGGAAATTGAGCAAATTTGTTACCGGCAGATTAAAATACTGTTGATTGAATGTGATTTTTTTTAAATTCCCGCCGAGATTTGAAAATTCCAGGGTTAAATATTCGCTCTGGATACTCTTGAGCTGTTGTGGAACAACTGGCTTCTCGAGGGAAGCGGGGGATGGAATGGTTTTGGCGGAAGAGTGCTCGACATTAACTTCTCGGTTCTCGAATGTTTGCACAATATTTCTTTTGGGGCTGGGCGGCGGAAAAAGTGCGCTCCATACGTATAAAATCAATAAAGACACTGTGATGGCCAATAGAGTTCTTTTTTCCATAAAATTACCTTAAGGGGTCGTAGCCGCCCTTAAAAAATGGGGAACAGCGCACGATGCGCAGAAAGGCCTTAAAAATTCCCCTGAAGAAGCCGTACTTAAGCACGGCTTCTTGGGTGTAATTTGAGCACGAAGGATAAAACCGACAGATCTTGGGGAAGAAATACCGACTAGCGCTTTGATAGACCCTGATTATGAAAATGACGATTTGCGTCATAGATCAAAATTGTATGGCCAGCCGCTTCCGCCCCTTAAAACGCCTTTTCCGCAAAACCGCTCGGCCATCTTTTGTCTTCATCCTGCGACGAAAACCGTGCTTTCTTTTCCCAACGATATGTGTGGGTGTTTTTAAATGTTTTTTCATCGAATTTTCCCTATATCTTCCATTTAGCGCGGCTGAGAATTGGAATAGATTGTCAATTATAACATAGCGTTTTAGGTAGTCAAGTTTTTTCAAATAAAAATAGAGCCAAAACAATCGCTATAACAATGATTTAGAAAAAAATGGCATCCACTGACCCTGCTTGACGACATTGCTTTCCTTAAATTTATTGAGCTTTGTACAACCATTAGCAATAATTTCCAGAAAACAAAGCGACTTGCGCACTTGTCATTCCCGAATGCCTTTGTCGGGAATCCATTGGGCTTCTCTTCGATGAGAAATATGGATTCCCGCCTTTCAGCCATAGGCTGATCCGCCGCAGAAGGACGCGGGAATGACAAACTCTATATTCAAATGCGTAAGTCCCAAATTATTTCTAGTAGACTGTATTGATTTTCTTTTTGAATCCTCATTTTTGAATCCCTCATCGATAAAATTTTTTTTCACCAATCCTTGACATCTTGATAGTTGAATGGTAAACTATCACCACAAGGAGATAAGGATGAAGCAGCTCAATTCCCTCAGTGTTGAAATCGGCAGGGGCAGATACTACGAAGAAGCCATTTACAGCCTGGCGCTTATTTATAATTTTATCGATGACCGCATCAGTTCCCACCTTCAGCCGTTTGATTTAACCCCCGGCAAATTTAACATTCTCATGGTGATTAAGCATCAGGGGAAGGATACCGGCATTTCCCAGGTGGAAGTCAGTAAGCGCCTTGTGGTCACGCCGTCGAATATGACCAAGCTCATTGATAAACTGCAGCGTGACGGTTTGGTTGAGCGTTTGGCCCAGGAAGGAGACCGGCGCGTAAATATTGTTAGAGCCACAAAAAAAGGCTCAGCTTTATTAGACCGGGTTTGGGCGGGTTATGATAGGCAGCTTAAGATTTTGATGGAAAAGGTGAGCGTCCAGGATCAGAAAATATTAGCGCAGGGATTACAGCGCTGGCTTGATATTTTAGTCAAAGGCCAAAGGGGAGGGGTAAAATTATGATGAATTGGTTTCCAGGCTGGTTGGATGTCTATTTTCGAAATTATTTTTGGCTTGTGGCTTCCTTGCTTATTATCGCCGGCGTGATTTTAATCATTATGAAAATGATTCCGGCAACACGTTCGGCGTCAGAAAAAGTTTGGCTCTCTTATGGCCCATGGCTTTTTATGGCGCCGATCGTTTTTCTTGTCCTGGGGTTTGGGAGTAAAATATTTATCGGTGCTCTTTTAATTTTATCGATATTGTGTGTTAAAGAATTTTCAAAAGCAACGGGCCTTTACGAAGACTGGGGATTTATTATTGCAATTTATTGCGGATTGATCGGCCTTTACTTATCAGCCTTTGTGCAGTGGTATGGATTATTTATGGCGATGCCTGTTTACTCCATCGTTGTCATTCTCATGATTCCCGCCCTGCGCAATGATTACCATAACATGATTCAGAAAATCGGCTTAAGCACGATTGCCTTGATTTATTTGGGATGGTTTTTAGCACACTTAGGTTTTTTAAGTTATCATCCGTACGGGTTGGCCTATTTATTATTTCTTATCATTGGGACAGAATTAAACGATGCCGCCGCTTACACCACAGGGAAGTTGTTCGGTAAAAATCCTCTTGTTTCGCAAATCAGCCCGAAGAAAACCGTGGAAGGCGCGTTAGGGTCTTTAGTTATAACATCTCTTTATGTCTATTGTGTTCGTCAATGGCTGCCGGGGTTTTCCGCGTTCCCGCTTGTTTTAAGCGTGATCATTCTTTGGATCGGCGGGACCATGGGAGATTTGGTTATGAGCTGTGTGAAGCGGGATATCGGGATCAAAGACATGGGTGCCTTGATCCCGGGGCACGGCGGCATTTTAGACCGCGTGGATAGTTTGCTTTTTGTTTCTCCATTATTTTTTCATATGGTCAGCCATTACATTAAATTTCCCGGAGGCCTAGAGTGAGAAATTGGGAATATCATCCCTCGCCGTTTATGAATAAATCCGTCGCCGAAAGCCTGACGGTATTCCCTCGGGAACGGGACATGACATGCACAGCCCTGCGTGTCTTTTGGAATTTTTGTCTGCGTATTTTTTTAAAAATTTATTTTCGGTTGTCCATTACGGGGAGGGAAAATCTTCCTTCAGATAAAAGTTTTGTTTTTGTGGCGAACCATGCCAGCCATTTGGATGCTGTTTGTTTGTCCGCCGCGTTACCTATTAAAACAATTGATCGCGCTTTTTCCGTCGCGGCGAAAGATTATTTTTTTTCTTCATTCTTGCGGAGTCTGTTTTCCGCCATTTTTGTGAATGCCATCCCTTTTGAACGGCAGAAAAAATCTAAAGAAAGTTTGGAGCTTTGTGCTGATGTGCTCAACGTTTCGGATCAGGTGTTGATCATGTTTCCTGAGGGGACACGTTCACTAAATGGAGAGATTCAAACATTTAAAGCCGGTGTTGGATTGTTAGTGGCCGGAACGGACCGGCTGGTTGTGCCGGCGTATATCAACGGCGCGTATCAGTCGTGGCCCAAGGGAAATAAATTTCCTAAACCTAAACATGTTCAAGTGATAATTGGCAAACCCCTTGAGTTCTCAACGGTTGAAGCAAACAAAGAAGGGTATGAAAAAGTTGCGCGTGCGTGCGAGAACGCAGTAAAAAATTTAAGTAAAGTTTCACCATTAAAAAAGCCGGTGACATATGAGCAGTTAAGAAATTTTGCTTTATCGTCAAAAGCACTTTTTATTTCCTTGTTTTGGGGATTCAATGAAGCCACATTCTTTTTTATTGTCCCGGATGTGATTTTTTGTTTTGTTGCGTTGATTTTGCCCAAGCGGGGGTTTGTCTGCGGGTTGGTGAGTATGGCCGGGACCCTCGCCGGCGGAATAGTGATGTATTATCTGACGACTATTAATCCTGACATGATGTATGGTTTTTTAAAATCTATCACGGGGATTCCCGTGGGAATGATTCAGCATGTTTTTACCGGCCTTGAAGCCGACGCTTTAAAATCGATGTTGATCGCGCCGGTAAAAGGAATTCCTTATAAAATATATGCGGTTGCCGCCGGGACGCAGCATATTGATTTTTTTCAGTTTATAGGAATGACGCTTCCATCGCGTTTGCCGAGAATTTTATTGTTGTGCGGCATAGCGGGATGCATTTCTAAAATCTTTAGAAAATCGATTGAGCGTCACGCCCATCTGTGGTTTCGCGGATATGTGATCAGCTGGGTTATTTTTTATGCGGTTTATGCCTATTTGATTAAGATGAACTATTGAAAGGAAAAATATGACCCCATTATCAAGACGGCCTCTTAAAACCAGGTCAAAGCAATGGGCGGTTGCATTGGCGCAATGGCTCATTAAAAAAGGCGTTAATCCAAATCATATTTCTTTATCGGGAATAGTTTCTGCCGCCGGCGCTGTTGCTTTTTTAATGCTTGGGCAGGAATCTGCCTGGCAGCGCCCGTATTACTTTTTTTTCGCGGCGGTATGTATCCAATTGCGCCTTTTGTGCAATATGCTCGATGGCATGGTAGCGATTGAAGGAAAGCGCCAATCCAAATTAGGCGATCTCTATAATGAATTTCCCGACCGCATTGAGGACATCATTATTCTCGTCGGTGCAGGGTATTGCGCGGGGCATTTATTTTACAGCCCTGAGCTCGGTTGGGCGGCCGCGCTCGGCGCTGTCTTGACCGCGTACATCCGCAGCTTAGGAGTGACGCTGGGCGCTTCAGCGCATTTTTGCGGGCCCATGGCTAAACCGCACCGCATGGCTGTTTTAACGGTCGGCTGTTTGATGGAGGCTATTTTTTATCAGGGAGGGGCCTGGATTACTCTGGCTTTATTTATAATTTTTGTCGGAATTGTTTTTACCTGTGTCCGGAGAGTATTGTTGATTACTCAGGAATTAAGGAAATAAAAGGAGGAAGTTATGTGGCAATGGATATGGCTTGGATCGATTATCGCGACGACTGTCATGGCTGATCAAAAAAAGCGCAGTGTCTTAGGTTTCTTCTTTTTAGCTTGTTTGACAGGCCCGCTAGCTGTACTGATTATTGCCTTGACGTCAGAGAGAAAAGCAGAGAATAATTCTACAGTTGGTACAGATTCGCCGGAAAATATTGTGAAAGAATATCATATTCTTAAGAATGCGGTTCTGGCCTTAAATAAGCGCCTGGAGAAATTGGAATCTTCTATCCAGAAAATGGCAGATAATAACCTGCTTTCATCGGATAAACCATCGGTTGTTCTACCCGCCAGTAAGAATATCGCCCGGCCCGCTGCTTCTCTGATAAAAGATGAAAAGTTTGAATTGGTTTTTGGAAAATATTGGCTTAACCGGGTCGGGATTATTGTGTTTGTTTTAGGTGTTGGTTTTTTTATCAGCTACTCATTCCAATATTTGGGCGCATTTGCGAAAATTGCGATTGGCTATGTTGCTTCGGCGTTGCTGTTGGGGTGGGGAATGTTCTTGGAGAAAAAGGAGAAATATACCAAAGTCTCGTGGGGTATTCTCGGCGGGGCATGGGGATTGCTGTATCTCTCGACTTATGCCATGCACTATATTGCCGCAACGAGAATCATTGATAGCCCGATTCTTGAATCACTCGCCCTTACCATTGTGTCCATAGCCGTTATTATTTATAACTTGAAGTATAAATTTTGGATTGTGACCGCCCTTACATTTGCGCTGGCATTTATTACTTTGAGATTGGGCTCGGTGGATGCGTCGCTCATTTTTTATTGCGGATTACTATCGTCAGCTATTGTTTTTATCTCGTGGAGATTTAATTGGATTAAATTTTTGGTTCTTAGTATTTTTGCATCGTATGTGACCTATGCCTCGTTTGGTTCCTGGTCATGTGTTTTAACCAGCGGCTGCGGTGGGAAGGCAGCTATCCATTTAGGTATTTTAAGTATCAGCGCCGTAATTTTTATTATTGGATTATTGCTTATGAAGGCCAAAGATCAAGAAGATGTGGGTTACCTGGTCTCAGGCCAATTAATTAATGCCGGGTTTTTAGCATGCCTCAGTTATCCTCAACTACGGTATTGGGGCCTTGATCAAAGCAAAATTTCTTTAGTATTGTTGGCTTTAGCCGCAGTATATTTTGCTGTTGCATGTGTCTATCAGATTCTCACTCAGAAAAAAATGCTGGTGGTCTCTAACAGTATTGCTTTTGCCCTTATTGCCGCTGCGCTTTTTATCCGGAATGCGGAATTAGGAATGTCCTTCCTATGGTCCGTCGAGATGGCGGTTCTTTTTGTATTGGGAATTTATTATAAGGAAAGAATTTACCGTATATTCTCTGCCTGTTTGGGAATTATTATTGTGCTGAGGTTATATATGGCCGATTTTCATAACGAACATGTGTATCAATTTTTAGGATTAGCCTTGCCCCATAATGTCTTAATTTTCAGCTTTGTTGCTGCCTGTTTTTTTATTATGGGAGCGATGGTGAAAGATAGTGATCGCGGGCTTTCCTCTGATGAAAGAAATATTTTTTACGGGGGCGGCCCGGTAGTCGGAACTGTGCTGCTTACCTCATTATTGCTCGATGTCGTAATTGCAAAATGGTTGTCATTGAGCTGGACGCTGTTGGGGCTGCTCCTTTTAAGCGCTGGATTCTTTTTCGGCAATAAAGTTTACCGCCTTTGTGCGTTAGGAGTTTTAAGCGTAACCTGCTGTAAAGTTGTGTTTATGGATATGGCCGGGGTAAATACCATCTACAAAATACTCGCTTTTCTCGTCCTGGGAATTGTAATGGTCGGCATTTCTCTGGTTTATTCAAGATTTGATGTAAAGGATTCAGATGAAAAGAAATAAGAAATCATTTCAGCCATTAACTTTGATCGTCGGCGGATTGCTGGGAATTTTTCTTGCGATTATTTTAATCCTTTGCTTATATCCGATAAAAATAGATACTTTAGTTTCTTCGCCGCAGGTTGCGAAAAGTTATAATGAAAGCCTTGAACGGATTGAAGATTTACAAAAGACAGACCCTCCGGATGTCGATCCTTCGGCGAGAACGATTGTGATGAGCCATGGAAAAAAAGTTGACCAGGTGATTGTCATTTTTCACGGCCTCACCAACAGCCCCCGTCAATTTGAAGCCTTGGGGAAAAAATTTTTCGAGTTAGGATACAATGTTTATATTCCGCGCATTCCTTGGCATGGCTTGGATAAATCAAGGGCAAGTGATTTAGAAAAATTGACCGCGGAAGACCTTGCGGCCGCGAGTGATGATGCCGTCGACATTGCCCAAGGATTGGGAGCGCATGTCACCGTTGCCGGACTTTCTATGGGCGGAGTCATGGCCGCCTGGGTGGCTCAAGAACGTTCTGATGTGGATAAAGCGGTCCTCATCGCCCCTTGTTTTGGGACCTATAAAATTCCGGAGTTTTTATTAAAACCATCTATTAATTTTTTTATTATGAAACCCAGTTTTTTTATTTGGTGGGATTCTAAAATGAAAGAAAATTTGCCGAGGCCGGAAGCAGTATATTATGGGTTTTCTTCCCGGGCTATGGGCGAAATCCGCCGTTTGGGCTGGTACGTTCAAACATTAGGAAAGAAATTAGAGCCTAAGGCGCCCGTGATTTTGGTAGTAACTAATGCTAACGATCGTGCTGTCAGTAAAGAGAGGATTACTGCTGTCATGCGCAATTGGCAAAGGCATGATGCTGCTCACATTGAAATGTATGAATTCCCCAAGGATCTTCATCTCGGGCATGACCTTATTGACCCTCAGCAGCCGGACCAGAATATATCCGCTGTTTATCCCAAGCTTATATCATTAATAACAGGGAAGGGAAATCTTTAGTGCCGAGGCCGATAAAAAATACTTTGCAGCAAACGGGATTCCGCGCCTTGATGGCGACTCAGTTTTTAGAAGCCTTTAACGATAATGCGTTAAAGGTTGTGGTTACTTTTGTCGCCATTGATTATTTTGTGGCACACGGCATGGGAAATCTTTTTGTGTCCTTGTCGGGTGTCGTTTTTATTGCTCCCTTTTTATTTTTTTCAACTTACGCCGGGTATTTAGCGGACCGTTTCAGTAAAAAGAACATCATCGTCATTGCTAAAGTAGCGGAGTTATTAATTTTGTTATTGGGATTAGCTGCCTTTATCAAAATTAACATGTGGGGAATGCTGGCCGTCCTGTTTTTGATGGGGCTGCATAGCGCATTTTTCAGCCCTTCCAAATATGCGATCTTGCCGGAAATCCTTCATGAAGATGATTTATCCGAGGGTAATGGCCAATTACAGATGTGGACATACGCGGCTATTATTCTAGGCCAGGCAGGCGGCGGGTATCTTTTGCAAGTATTTAACGCCCAAGTTTTCAAAGCATATTTTGTGTTTATCGGCATCGCTGCTGTCGGGATCCTTACCAGCTTATTAGTTCCTAATGTTCCGGCCGCAGGTTCCAAGAGGAAAATGGAATGGAATTTTATTAAGGAAATCGTCGGCAGTATTTCCTATGTGAAAGCGAACCGCACGATTTTTCTTTCCATCATCGGATTAGTTTATTTTGCTTTTTTGGGCGGAATTTTTCAGCCTAACATTTTATTGTATGCGCGTCAGATGATGGCGGTGGACCATCTTCTTTCCAGTATCCTTTTGGTAAGTATTTCACTGGGAATCGGCATCGGCGGTTTAATGGCCGGGCGTTTTTCCGACCAGAAAATCGAATTAGGGCTTGTCCCGCTGGGGGCAATCGGGCTGAGCCTGTTTTCTATTTTATTGGGAATTCATTATCAGTCTTACTATACCGTTTTTATGACGTTATTTTTTCTGGGCCTCTCGAGCGGGTTTTATATCGTGCCTCTTAATACCGTCATTCAGTATGAAAGCCCGAAGGATGAGCGGGGAAAAATTATCGCGACAAATAATTTTCTTTCTTTTTCCGCCATTCTTTTGGCTTCTTTAAGCATTTATTTCTTTGGAGAAGTTCTAAAATTCAACCCGGCCCATACGTTTATTGTTCTCGGTTTAATGACGATTGCCGGAACCGTATACATTTGCCGCCTGCTTCCTTATGCCTTGGTCAGGTTGTTCATTTGGATTTTAGCGCATACCATTTATAGAATCAGGCCGATTAATAAACAGCATGTGCCGCAGCAAGGCGGGGCGCTGTTGGTGGCCAACCATGTTTCGTTCGTCGATGTCGTTCTTTTGGTTGTTTCGATTCAGCGGCCGATCCGTTTTATGATCAGCAGGG
Organism: uncultured Planctomycetales bacterium; assembly: GCA_964359575.1. Classification (GTDB taxonomy): domain Bacteria; phylum Omnitrophota; class Gorgyraeia; order Zapsychrales; family GWA2-47-8; genus 2-02-FULL-48-11. Next base: position 6,814 of record CAYHTV010000012.1, on the reverse strand, counting down.
AAGTTTATGAAAAAAGTATTTTCCGCCCGCTGTTTAAATTGGCGCGGGCGATTCCTGTAGCCAGGACCGACGGGCCCAAAGAATTGATCCGATCTTTTCAGGCGGCAAAGCAGGCACTTAAAGACGGGGAATTGGTTTGTATTTTCCCTGAAGGGCAGTTAACCCGAACCGGAAATATTTTGAAATTTACCGAAGGCCTGGAGCATATTGTAAAAGGGGTCGACTGCCCGATTATTCCGATTCATTTGGACCGGATTTGGGGCAGTATTTTCAGCTATGAAGGCGGGAAATATTTGTACAAGTGGCCGAAAATCATTCCGTATCCGATTACGATTTCATTCGGGGAGCCGATGCCGTCGACGGCAAAGTCGTTTGAAATTCGTAATCGTGTCATGGAACTGGGCTCGGAGGCGTTTCAATACCGGCTCCAAGATAAATTGACTCTTTCCGAATCTTTTTGGCGGGAAGCGCGTAAGCACCCTGCAAAATTTTGTATCGCGGACTCAGGCGGGCAGAAACTTAATTACATTGCTGCTTTGATAGGGGCCATAACCTTGGCGAACCATTGGCGCGCCAAATTTGACCAAGAAAAAACAATCGGAATCCTTCTTCCTCCGTCGGCAGCCGGCGCGCTGGTGAATATCGCGGTGAGTATCCTTAACAAAGTCCCGGTGAATATCAATTATACAGCGTCAAAAGAAGCGACGGCCTCGATTGTCAAGCAGTGCGCGATGCAGTATGTCATCACGTCGAAGAAATTTATGGAGAAGACAAATCTGGCGCTCTCATGCGACATGATTTTTATGGAAGATATCATGTCCTCTCTTGGCCCGTGGGATAAATTAAAGGCGGCGCTGATGTCATTGATGATTCCTTCGGGATTGTCTCACTGGCTGATTTTCGGCCCTAAAGCTTCTCGGGTTCAGGAAAAATTAGCCACCATTATGTTTACCAGCGGCAGTACCGGCGAGCCCAAGGGAGTCATGCTGACTCACGCTAACGTGGCCTCTAATCTCGAGGGGCTTTACCAGATTTTTCATATTGATCATAAAGATATTATGCTTGGGGTATTGCCGTTCTTTCATTCCTTCGGGTTTACCGGCACCTTGTGGTTTCCTTTAATCAGCGGCATCGGGATGGTGTATCATTTTAATCCGCTGGATGCCAAGGTCGTGGGGAAATTGGCTCAGGAACACAAAGCAACGATTTTGATGGCAACACCGACATTTTTAAATTCCTACCTGCGCCGCTGTGAAGCAGAACAGTTTAAAAGTCTGCGCCTGGCGATCATCGGGGCGGAGAAATTGAAGGAAAGTTTGGCCAATGAATTTAAAGAAAAATTCGGCGTTGAACCCATGGAAGGGTATGGCTGCACCGAACTTTCGCCCGTCGTGTCGATTAATTTACCCGATTATTATAAATCCGGGCCGCTGCAAAAAGCACACAAGCGCGGCAGTATCGGATTGCCGCTTCCCGGCATATCGATCAAGATTCTCGATCAAAATACCATGGAGCGCCTGGGCCCGAATCAAAGTGGGCTTCTGTATATTAAAGGGCCGAACGTGATGAAAGGCTACCTCGGCCATCCGGAAAAAACGCAGGAAGTCATTAAAGACGGCTGGTATTCTACCGGGGACATCGCCCAAATGGACGAGGATGGATTTTTAATTATTACCGACCGTTTAAGCCGTTTCAGCAAAATCGGCGGGGAAATGGTGCCGCATATTAAGATTGAAGAAGCGATTCATATGGCGCTGCATGCCTCGGAGCAGGTTTGTGCGGTCAGCGCTGTTCCCGACGATAAAAAAGGGGAAAAATTAGTTGTTTTGTTTACACAGGAAATAAATGCCGGGCAGGTTTTGGAGGCGTTAAAGAAAAGCGGCCTGCCGAATTTATGGATTCCGGATGCGGAATGTTTTTTTAAAATTGATGCCTTGCCGCTGTTGGGTACAGGAAAATTGGATTTGGGGGCAATTAAACGCAAGGCCCAGGAATTAACGGCCTTAAAACAATAATATGAAAATGTCGGCAAAACATATCGTCACCGAAGATCGCTGTAAAATATTTTTTGATCACTATCCGTCCGGCCATAAAAGCCTTATTGTCGTCGCCCATGGATTTTTTAACAGCAAAGATGCACGTTTATTAAAAGAATTGGGCCGCGCCTTGTCGGATCAGTATGATGTTGTGATTATGGATTTTCGCGGGCACGGCAAAAGTGAGGGCTTATTTTATTGGACGACAAAAGAATATTTGGACCTCGAAGCGGTACTAGCCTGGGCCCGCCCGCAGTACCAAAAGATCGGCGTTATCGGATTTTCGCTGGGGGCCGCGATCAGCCTTATTACCGCGGCACGAACAGATTCAATCGACAGCCTGGTTGCCGTCAGTTCTCCGGCGGAATTTGAGAAAATTGAATACCGTTTTTGGGAACTCGATATGGGAAGTGATGTTTTCTACAACCTCGTAGGCGAGGGGCGGTTTGGGAAAGGCGTTAAGCCGGGCCCGTTTTGGCTTAAAAAGAATAAACCGATTGAATTGGTTGAGAAAATCAAGGCGCCGGTTTTTTATATCCACGGGGAAGCGGATTGGCTGATTAAACCCTGGCATTCCCAGGAACTTTTCCGTAAAACGAAATCACCGAAAAAATTGACGATTATCAAAAACGGCCCGCACGCGGAATACCTTATTCTAAAAAATAAAAACGAAACGGTAGAATTATTGCACAACTGGTTTAACGAAACCTTAAAGGAGGATACTCAATGACTTGGCTACTTATGACAATCGGGCAGCTTATTTTCACGGTTTTTATGTATGCGATGGGCTGTATATTTTTCGGGGCGGCGCTCATACCGGCAGTTGCGCTTTTTATGTTTACCTGGCAGGCGAGCGCGGGTTTTGACCCGATGCTGCGGTTGTTTGCAGTCGGGTTTACCATCGCCGCCGGATATTTTATCTTTGGGTTAACTTTGATTTTGCTCGTGGGAATTTTTAGGACAGTGTTTAATATTCGTTTGAAAGAGGGAATTCACCCTCTTCTTTCATTTGAGGCGATGAAATGGGCCTTTATCAGTTCTTTATATTTAATGATTAATTATACTTTTATAGATTATGTTTTACTGACACCTTTTGCCAATTTATTATTTCGTTTATTGGGCGTAAAATTAGGCAAAGGCGTTCAATTTAATTCCAAATATGTTTATGACGCGACCCTTTTGGAAATCGGCGATAATACCGTTGTGGGCGGCGGGGCGATTATTATCGGGCATATCGTTGAACGGGGAAAATTGAAGCTTAAAAAGGTTAAAATCGGAAAAAATGTCACCGTCGGCTCACATTGCACCATTATGCCGGGCTGTGAAATCGGCGATAACGCCATTATCGGCGCGAGCGCGGTCTTGCTTAAGGATACCAAAGTGGAGCCGCGCGATGTCTGGTTTGGTATTCCGGCGGAATCCATCCGGCATAAGCGAGATAAGGCAGATCCGGTTCAATAATTTAGTAAAGTTATGCTGCATAAGGCGTTTCGAGCGTCATTAAGCGCCTAAAATCGTTCTCACTCCCTCATTACTCCCTCACACATTACTCCCTCATTTGAAAAATTGAGTTGCAATGACATTTTTCTTTGCTATAATGAGGACACTTTTTTACCTTTAAAAAATGGATCCGGCATCATTATTGATCGATTGGAGTTATTCACGCCTGTGGAAAACTTGTGCATAATATTCCTATAGGCCCTTAACTCTTTACTTTTTAAAGTTTTTCATTCCACTTATATTTTTTTGATATTCACAACCCTTTTTTTGACGATGAGCGGTTTTAACATGAGCCTATTGGCGACCTGGGATAAAGCCCAAGACATGATCAAGGAAAAAGTCGGCGCCTCGTCGTACGAAACCTGGTTTTCTGCCCTGCAGATCAAAGAAAAAAACCCCACGACTTTACTCATCGAAGCCCCTGACGAATTTTTTAAAGGCTGGATTGTCGACCACTATTTTTCTATCATTTTCGCTGCGATCAAAGCCTCCCATGACCAGCCGATTGCTTTAGAATTTGCGGTCAACCAAAATCTCTTGAGCAAAAAAACCGAAGCTAAGCTTTCAGAGATGGAACAAAGTTTCAAAAGCAGCGACAAAAATCAAGGCACCCTCAGCGCCCGCTTTACGTTTGAAAATTTTGTGATTGGCCCGTCAAACCGTTTTGCCTGTGCGGCCAGCATGGCCGTGGCCGAATCGCCGGCCAAAGCGTACAACCCGCTTTTTATTTACGGTCCGGTGGGCTTAGGGAAAACGCACCTGATGCAGGCGATCACGCACAAAATTCAACAGCATCATCCCAAAATGAAACACTGTTATATTTCTTCGGAACGGTTTACCAATGAGTTGATCGAGGCCATCCGCAATAGATCCACCAATCAATTCCGTCAAAGATACCGCCACATTGATGTCCTATTAATCGATGACATCCATTTTATCGCGGGCAAGGAATCCACTCAGGAAGAATTTTTTCATACCTTTAACGCCCTGCACGACAGCCGTAAACAGATCATTATCTCGTCAGATAGGCCGCCAAAAGAAATTTCCAATTTGGAAGAACGTTTGATCTCGCGCTTTACCTGGGGGCTGATCACGGACATTCAGCCGCCGGACTTTGAGACGCGCGTGGCGATCCTGCGTAAAAAAATTGAGCGCGAGCCGGTGAACGTGCCCGACGCGGTAATTCTATTTATTGCGGAAAAAATCAGAACTAATATCCGCGAACTGGAAGGCGCTTTGATCCGGGTCATTGCCTATTCATTATTGGAAGAAAAAACTGTTTCGCTGGATATGGCCAAGACCATTCTCAAGGACATGGTTAAAGAAACATTAAAAACAATCAGCGTGGACACAATCCAAAAGAATGTGGCGGATTTTTTTAATATTTCGCTGCATGATCTGCGGGCGCAGCGGCGCACTAAGAATCTGGTTTTGCCCCGCCAAATTGCCATGTATTTATCAAGGAAGCTGACAACCTTGTCTCTGCCGGAAATCGGCAGCGCCTTTGGCGGAAAAGATCACACGACCGTGCTTCACTCTTGCCGAAAAATTGATGAAACGATGCTAAAAAATAATGAATTAAAAAATACATTGGAAAAGTTAACCACAACTTTAAAACAATGATTCTCTTTTATACAAAGGTAATCCACATTCTATTTTTTTATAACTCATGAATTGACAATGATTTTTAGACTTATTCACTTATACACACACACTACTAATACGACTACTATCTTTAAAAGATATAAAGCAGAGCAAGGAGGTTGTTAATAATATGAAAATTAAATTATCTAAAGACGATTTATTATTTGGAATTCAAACAGTAGAAAATGTGGTGGCTTCTAAAACAACTCTCCCAATATTATCCAATATCTTATTGGAAACAAATCGAAAAAATCTTTTAAAACTCAACGCCACGGATTTAGATTTAGGGATTTCCTGTGAAATACCTGTGAATATTGAAGAAGAAGGTGCTGTCACAATTCCGGCTAAAAGATTTAGTGATATTATTAAAGAGATGCCCTTTGGGGATATTATGATTTATGTAAAGAAAAATAATCAAATTGATATTGAAGGAGAAAAATGCCGGTTTAAATTAATAGGGCTTCCCAAGGATGAATTTCCTAAATTCCCGGATTTTAAGGATAAGGAGGGGATTGTTATTGAACAGGGTATATTAAAGGAAATGCTGCGGATGACGGCCTTTGCGGTTTCGCATGAAGAATCAAGGTATGTGTTGAATGGGCTATTGATTGAAATTTCTGGAGATAATATCTGTATTGTGGCAACGGACGGACGGCGTTTGGCAAAAATGAATAAAAAATTAAAAGAATCGGCTAATAAAGAAGTGAAGGTGATTTTACCGGGTAAGGCAGTACAAGAAATTATGCGTAATTTAAAAGAACAAGGCAGGGTGATTTTATTTATTGGGACTAACCAAGTGTTGTTGGATATTGATGGAGTTTTGATAGCGAGCCGGATTATTGAGGGGGAATTCCCAAATTACGATCAGGTGATTCCGAAAGGCGCGAACCAAAAAATTAAAATCAATACCCAAATTTTATTATCAGCTATCCGGCGGGCTAACCTTTTGTCGACACCAGAATTCCAAGCGGTTAAATTTGAAGTGTTTAAAGATAAAATCGTGGTCTCTAAAACGACACCGGAAATCGGCGAGTCGCGGGAAGAAGTTTTGATTGATTATGGCGGCCCGGAGATAATGGCGGGTTTTAACCCGCATTTTTTAATTGATGTATTAAAAAATATCAGCCAAGAATTTATTGACGCGGAGTTAGCGGGGTCGGATAAGCCGATGATAATCCACTTGCCCGATTATCTTTATTTAACGCTGCCTATGCGGTTGTAAGGGATCATGGATCAAATCAAAGACATTATTCAAAATGTCATCGGGAAAATTTCATCCGAGGGTTTTAAAGATCAGACAAAAATTTATGAGATTTGGCAGAAAATCGTAGGTGAGGCCGGAATCAAGCACACGTGCATCAGTGGGTTAAAAGACAAAACACTGCTGGTGTTGGTAGATTCTTCGGCGTGGCTTTTTCAGATGAGCCTGCAGCGAAAAAAAATTCTGGAACAAATACAAAAAGAAAAGCTGGAAATTCAAAAAATTGTTTTTAAAATAGGAAAAGTTTAATCATCCCGCATTCTTTTTTAGGGAAGGCGCACGAAAAATAAAAGCAAAACAGAAATCCTAGTACACTGGAACATTAATTTTTGATGTTATAATTCCTTCTCCCCTTTGGGAGAAGGTCAGGATG
>CAYHTV010000011.1:0-31074 GCA_964359575.1 uncultured Planctomycetales bacterium | reverse complement strand
TCAGGTGTTCCTTTACCGTATATTCTTTCATTTGGCGCCCCCTTCTCGATGTTTCTTAAAATAAATTTCCCGATGTGCAATGGCAGCTTCTTTCTCACTTATCGGTGTTTTATTCGACTTCTTGACGAAACTGTTAGTAAAAACGGCTTTGTTCCCATCAAAAAAAAATGAGGTGCAGTCCTGATTTCCTCCAAATAGAGATCATACCAAACCGTACCCTCTCTATTTATGATCATTTTACGGCAAATCAAGATGATGGCACAAAGAGCTGCTGGAAGGCGCGTGAGTAAATAAGCTCGGAGATATTAAACACGGTCCCCAAAAATTCCGATAAAGAAAATTCTTTAAATATGAGACTCAAGAAGCACGCCAGTAGAGTCGTGCTGGCAAGATAGGTTAATGCCATTGTTGAAAAATAATGCGGTTTAAAGGAACTCGTGTCTTCCTCATGAAGAGTATGCGCGGTTAAAATCACATGCATCGCCATCGTGAAACCGATGAACAAAAGAATAAACGAGGGCCATATCCCTCCTATACCGGCCAGTACCACAGCAAAATAATACGCAAGACAAAACAAAAAAGCATAAAAAGGCAAAACATATTTGCCGACAATGGCCACCGGCTGCGAAAATTTCAAAAGGCTGTAAATCAAGCCCTGCCCAAAGTTGTACAAATCCATGGGCTCGAAGAAAAATAAATGCATCACCACATACAAATAAAGCCCTCCCAACAGCATATTACGCGGGTTTTCCTCCAGCGCGTAGAGTTGTTGGCCAAAACTTATGACCGTTGCCACAACGATGGGAATGAGCAAAATAAAAAAGAAAAATTTGAGAACATTTAATAATTTTTCACGCATAAGGTCAACGGGTCATAGTTTTTAGCCCGCCCATATAGGGTTGAAGGACATCTGGAATAACGACCTCGCCATCAGCTGTTTGATAATTTTCTAAAATCGCCACCACAGTTCTCGCCAAGGCTAATCCAGAACCATTGAGCGTATGCACAAAGGCGGGTTTAGGCGTCGTCTTTCCTTTAAAACGGATACTCGCCCGGCGAGCTTGGAAATCTTCGAAATTCGAGCAACTGGAAACCTCCAGCCATTTCTCCATGCCTGGCGCGTAAGCCTCCAGATCATAACATTTCGCGGCCGCAAAACTGAGATCACCCGTGGCCAACATCAACACCCGGTAAGGCAGCCCCAACACCTGCAAAATCTTTTCCGCATTTCCAACGAGCTTTTCCAACTCATCGTAGGAAGAAGCGGGCTTAACAAATTTAACCAGTTCCACTTTATCAAATTGATGCACGCGGATTAAACCCCGGGTATCTTTGCCATACGATCCCGCCTCCCGGCGAAAACAGGCCGTATAGGCGGTATGATATATCGGTAAATCGTCTTCCTTCAAAATTTCATCGCGGTAAATATTTGTCACCGGAACTTCCGCCGTTGGGATCAAAAACAAATCATCATCCTTAAGTTTATACATGTCCTCTTCCATTTTCGGCAGTTGGCCGGTACCCGTCATCGACGCGCGATTGACTAAAAACGGCGGAAAGACTTCCGTGTAGCCATGCTCCCGGATGTGAAAATCCAACATAAAATTATAAAGCGCCCGCTCTAATCGAGCACCGGCTTTTTTATAAAGTATAAAATTCGACCCGCTGATTTTGGAAGCGCGCTTAAAATCGATGATATCCAGCTCCTCGGCCAGATCAATGTGCGATTTGGGTTTGAAGGCAAAACCCTTGGGCTGCCCCCACGTGCGGATAATTGCATTTTTTTCAGATCCACCGACCGGCACCGAGGCATGCGGCAGATTGGGAATCGTTAACAACGCCTGATCGATTTTTAAATCAATGTCTTTGAGCTGCGGTTCGAGCTGGTCAATCGCTTGCGCGATAGTTTTCATCGCGGCAATTTTGGATTTGGGATCCTTTTTTTCTTTAAGCAATTGAGTGATCGTATCATTGGCTTGATTTTTTTGACTGCGCAAATCATCCAATTGGACTAAAAGAGACCGCCTCTCTTCATCCAGTCGCAGCAAACCTTCCACATCGACCATGACGCGCTTAGCCAAAAGGCCTTTTTTGACAATCTCAGGGTTTTCTCGAATGAATTTGAGATCCAACATGCCAATTATTATAAAGGTATCCTCTTAAATGTCAATCGCTAGCCCGTACTTTTATCAACACGGTTCTGTAATTGTTCTATAATTGTAGTGTGATAGTGTAACAGTAGAAAAAAATTTCAGTGCTGTCCGTTAAAATAAAAAGGGTCACTGGCTAGACGAGGTTAGAACTTGTTTACTCGCCATCTCAACCGCAAATTAACTCCTCGGGCCCAATATGAAACGCGCCCTTTCATGCCTAAGCATTTCATATGGTGTCATAAACTTAATTTTCATACCGATGCACACGTTAGGAATACCTATTTTCTTGGTCGAACTATACGCCTTTTCATGCGTGACAACGGTATGTCCGTGAGCAAGCGCATGGGCTACTAGATAATAATCGGCAACTTGAAGAAATGTGTTTACCGCAACGGGTTCATAGTTTTGACTCGACGCCCAAGTGCTCACTGAAGCGAGCGCAGGCAATATCGTTGCATCAGGCTTAAGAAAGAAATCTGGGCCGCGCTGAGCCGCCCAAGTAGCAAGCTCATCCGCACCAGCATTAATTTCATCGCCGACTTTTTCAATGCTGAAAACTCGCTTCTCATTATTATTCGCTATTAACCAATCCCAAAATGCTGGACAAAAATCAAGGCCATAGTGGAGATTTTTTGCCTGAATAAAGACATTCGCGTCAAGTAAATATGCCATCAGGCTACCCCCAAACTGCGTCCGAGATCTTTAAATGTTTCGAGCTTGGAAAACCCAAGCATACGAAACGCGTCACGATGCAGAGTTTGCCCTTCAAGCGTGCTGGTTACAAGCGCCCGGGCAAAACGTTTACTGACACGCGCCGCTTGCGTTAAATAAAAATTACCGCCGCTTCCAGAAGGAAGATTTCCCAATATTTCCAACTCTTCATGATAAGCCTGCCAGAATTTCTCTTTTGTGATTCCGCCTGCATCATGGATTCGACGCAGAACTACCAGTGTACTAACCTTGAAAACCCGGGCGAGACGGTTAATTTCATCGCTTAATTTATTGTTCTTTTTGTACTCACTGCATAATGCGGAAAGAGGCACAAGAAGTTCAGCGGCAACCAGATTACACCATCGCTCAATTTGATTGTCGGGTATCTGCATAGCTTGCGCATCAGAAACAGCGGATTGTCCAAGCCAAATATGAGCCAGTTCATGAGCAAGGGTAAACATTTGGGCGGCTTTAGTGTCAGAACCATTGATAAAAACAAGCGGCGCCAGATTGTCCGCCAAAGCAAACCCCCGAAACTCTTGCGGATCAAGTTTACGTTTATTGTTACTTCCAACCACACCACTGACCATGACTAAAATCCCAAGAGTGTCGGCATGCTCAATAAAACGGCGTAAAGCATCTGTCCACGTCGGCGTTTGTCGGCGTTCTTGAATATCAAAACCGAGCGTGTGCCGGATACTTTCCGCAATCTTCTCAACATTATTTGTTTGATTAACGGAGCCTACAAAAGAAACAGATTTCTCACCCGTGGATCGTGCAAATTCACGATACCATTCCTGCCGTTGTTGGCACATATAAACAGTATCCAAAAGATCCGGACTCGGGCGTGCAACACGTCCACCACTCATGGTACGAAAATCTGGAATCGGAACAGCCTCAACCAGCGGCTTGGGAAGGAAAAAAAATCCGATAGGCGTATATGTGGCTTTAGCAAAACTTTCTAATTGTTTAAGTGTCGGACTTGCCTCTCCACGATTCCAAAGATCAAACTTAGGGAATCTTTTACGCATATCATCTGCGCTGTGGCCAGACCTTTCGCAAGCCCAACTTAACATTTCAGGTTTTACAGTGACTCGACTCATATCCTTATTTTACCTTAAAGCACATATTTGCTAAACAGAAAGTATTTGTATCTACATCTTTTTAAATTCAGAAAAACTCTGTTTTTTATCTTTGTCGAATTCCACTATTATAATCAAATTCATTTCTTGATTGATTATTCCATACCCCGAGAACTCAGTTATTGATAAATCCTGCGTTAATAACGTGTTATAGGTAGGCTGTCTTTCAATCTTAAGTTTATATTCAAACGCCCTGTTCTTTGTAATCTTACCTTCCAATGTTCGGATATATTTCACGTTTCTAGTCTCTGGGGCTTTACCAAGAGGCCCTCCAGCTAAAGCAAGACCAAGTAACCAATTGCCTTCCTCAATAGTTTCCTCTATTTTTCCATAAAGAATTCCGTCAGATTTCATTCTTATCTCAATTTTGCCGTGCTTGCTTTTCCATTCTCCACTTAATGCATCACTAACAGAAAAACCCATCGAATACGCTTTTGCATAATCTTGACTGAATTTTCTTTCTTCTGCCACGCCATCCAAGACCTCTTTCTCTTTTTTGTTTTCATCTTCACAAATAGTATCTATTCTTGACAATGCTCGACCCACATTATCTTTTTCATAGTTTTCTGACTTCATAGCCTCTTTTAGCTGTTCATTTGCATAATCAATAAATCCTTCATTGAGCAATTTCTGTGCTAGATTAGCCCGAGATATAGTGGCACCTAATTCACTCGCTCTGATATAAGCTTCCACCGCCTTGCTAGGCATTCCTAGACTGGCATACGCCACGCCAAGATTATTGCAATTCGATGAATCCGGACTATTTGTGGCTAATATATTATAGTGATAAAGCGCAAGGCCGTCTTTGTCCATATTGGAATACTTATACGCCAAACTAAACCGTAATGAATTATTGCTGGGATTCAACATTAGTGCTTTTTCGGCAAAGGCCGTAAATAATTCATTATTCTCCATTGCCTTTGCAACATCTGCTAAATATTCGTAAATTAGCCGCTTCTCGTCATCAGACAACTCTTCGCGCAATTCCTTCAACAGAATATCGATAGCTGTATTCTTTTGATTATTTCTCACATAGGCATGTGCGGCGGCACTAATTCTGTGCAATTTATTACCAAGTCTTACCTCATACTTAGCAGCTTTTAAATATTCATCAACGGCCTTATCGTAATTTTTATATTTTTCATACTCTTGGCCAAGATGATAAGCCACTACCGGATTTTCAGGCTTCTTTTTTTGAATCTCTTTTAAATCATTCAAAACATCTTTTTGAGTCAAAAGACTCTCTAACGATAATATCTTAGCCTGCCACTCAAGGATGATAGTTTCGTCCGACTTATATTTCTCAAAAACCTCTTTTTTAAGTTTATCGAATTTTGTGTTTTCTTTCTCAAGAAGTGCGAAGTATATCTCTCTAAAGTAATACTGGTCGTTCTTTTCTTCATGTTCATGAGATTCCCCCGCATCCTGTACAGCAATATTCTCATTTACCACCACATCGATTTCTTTGTCCGGCTGTTTTGGCGGAACATTGTCCCCCTTATTAACAACATCAGTTTTTTTTTCGTTAAGAAATTGTCCTAATGCTTCGTTCAGCTTAACAAAGCATTCGCTTTCTTTGCCTCTTTCAAAATAAATATGCTCCATATCAGCGTGTAATCCTTTTAATTCACGCACACCTTTTTCAACCAAGAAAAGCGTTGTCATGCCCCGCGCGATGGCATATCCGCTTTCTTGTGTAATCCAATAGGATGTTCCATAGGCACAATCGGATTTTCTGGCAATATATTTATCTTTATTTATAAAATTTGGCGCAATTACATGTTTCGGTTCAATCTCTATATGCTTACGAGTAAAAATACCTATGAATAAATTCTTATCAGCCATTTTATTAGGAACTTTTTCTGACAATGGCTTGATTTGAGTAGCTTCGGCATCTTCCCATTCAAAAGACATGCTCTTTTTCAAACTATCAAACATTTTCTTGAAAGCAATCATTACCGGTTCATCTTCTGGATCAAAACTGTGTCCAATAAAAGCTTTAATCATTAGTGTCCTCATTTTGCTCAATTTGCTACTACTTCATACAGGTATTTCTGAAACTCAATAAACGTCGTGCGTATATTATCAACACCACCCAATATATCCTCGGCATCGCTGATGGCTTGATATTTCAACGTCAAAAGATCGGGGAGTTTTTCTTGATCCAATTCCTCAACGCCGGTTTCAATGTATTTGGAGAGGACAAATTCTAAGAATGCTTTAAGATTATTATCCAACCCGTCGAAAATCTTTGATTGTGATTGAGCTACTCGTTTTTCCCTCGTAATCGGTTCCATCGCAAAAGAAACATATTCAAGAACATCGAACAAATCGCTTTTTTCAGCATTAATCAATTTCTGCAGAGTCGTTAATTTGTCGAGGTCATATCCGGCATCAGCGAGTTTTTCCAACAATACTTTGCGCGTAATCGGGTTAGACCAGATTTTGCGTAATTCATCCTCACTTTTAAAAAACTCCGGCAAAGCGCCGAACAAGCTTTTAAGAAATTCCTCAGCTGAAATTGGCTTGCCATCTGCGCTCCAAAAAGAAGTCGCGATCATGTGCTGAATCTCACGCTCTTTTCCATCGCGTAATCTAATCTTAATCTTTGTTTTCTTATCGTACGGCGGTTCGGGTTCGCGAACAATGTCTCTTGGTTCTTTCGGCTCTCTTGGTTGTTTTGGTTCAGGCTCAATCGGCTCACCGTCCCACTCTGGATCAGCGAAATGATGATACGCGTCCACAAAATCATAGATGGTGAAATACTCTTTACCATCAAACAAGCGCGTGCCGCGACCGATGATTTGTTTAAATTCAATCATCGAGTTAATCGGACGCATGAGAATAATATTGCGAATATTACGGGCATCAACACCTGTGGAAAGTTTCTGAGACGTCGTCAAGATCGTTGGAATAGTTTTTTCATTGTCCTGAAAATCACGTAAGAATTGATCGCCTAGCGCACCATCATTAGCGGTAACACGCACGCAGTAATTCGGATCTTGGCTTTTTTTATACTGATTGACCAAATCCCGCACCGCTGCGGCATGGTCTTGATTGGCGCAAAAGACAATGGCTTTTTCGTTCTGATTAATTTCGGAAAGAAATATTTTCACCCGCTTGGCTTCGCGTTCTTTTATCTCGATAATTTTATTGAAGTCGGGCTCTTTATAAATTTTCCCTTCTTCAACTTCACCCTCAACAATTTGATCATCCGAAGTGTAAATATAATCGTCTAGCGTGGTTTTAATTCGTTTGACCTTAAACGGAGTTAAGAATCCGTCATTGATTCCCTCTTTAAGCGAATAGATATACACCGGATCGCCAAAATATCGGTAAGTGTCCACATTGTCACGACGTTTAGGTGTCGCAGTAAGCCCAAGCTGAACAGCCGGAGAGAAATATTCCAGAATGCCGCGCCAGTTGCCTTCATCATTGGCGCCGCCGCGATGGCATTCATCGATGACAATAAAATCAAAATAGTCCGCCGGATATTCACCAAAATACGGCGTATTATTTTTGCCGCTCATAAAGGTCTGAAAGATAGTAAAGAAAATGCTACCGTTGGTCGGCACGCTGCCTTTTTTGCTGATCTCCTTTGGATTAATCCGAACTAGCACATCTTCAGGGAACGACGAAAAAGCGTTAAATGCCTGATCTGCTAAAATATTTCTATCGGCAAGGAATAGAATGCGCGGTCTGCGTGTGCCATCGCGCTTTAAATTCCAACGAGTCTGAAAAAGTTTCCATGCGATTTGAAACGCAATAAAAGTCTTTCCCGTACCTGTCGCCAACGTAAGCAGAATGCGCGATTTCCCATCGGCAATAGCAGACATCGTATTATTGACGGCGATTTCCTGATAATAACGGACGCTCTTGGTACCGCCCACGTCCTCAAACGGGACTTCATTAAACTTATTCCGCCATTGGTTTTGGACGACAAATGTTTTATTCCAAAGTTCATCCGGCGTAGGGAATTTGACAACCAATCCTTCCTTGCCGGTTTTCATACAGATTTGATAAATCTCTTTACCGTTACAAGCATAGGTCGTCTCAAGGTGCATCTTCTCGGCGTAATTCTTGGCCTGCGCCACACCTTCACCGACTTCACACTCATCACTCTTGGCTTCAATTAAGGCAAGTTTACGGCCTTGATACACTAAGACATAATCAGCGATCAGCGGCTTAGCACGCCCGCCGCCAGTCTGAATTTTACCGGCTGTGATGTGATATTCTCGCAGGACTTTGGAACCATCAACAACACCCCAACCACTTGCCTTCAACTTCGGGTCAATCAGTTCCGCTCTTGTTTCAGCTTCATTCATGATTGCGCTCCAACGAGTTCGCCATTAAATGCTTTTTGTAAAACGGATTTCTTCAGTTCCTCCAAGTCGGCTAACTTTTGCTGGTAAATACTTTCTAGTTTTTTGGTTTCAACTAAAAGAATTTCTATTTGATTAACAATTTTTTTCTGTTTGACAAGAGAAGGGTATTTTACTGGGAATTCCCTCACATCATTAACATTTAAATTTGGGACACCTGAACTGCTAATGGTTTTCTTAGCTAATGATTTTACAAAAGGAGAATTTAAATAATATTTAAGAAAGTAATTGTCTATTTTCTCAGCAAGGGGTCTGATAAGGGTTAAGCTGACATAGACACTAAAATCGAAATCGTGTTCCACTACTCCTGCATCACCGAATTTTGCACCAACTCTTGAATAAAGAATATCTCCTCTTCTGGGCTTGTTCTTTTTTGTCAATTTTTCATGAAATTCTTTGGAAATATAACTATATTTATCAAGAACCACCTCGCCATTCCTCACATTTTGAGCAGACAGAAAAGGAATTCCCATCGTTTTATCAACATATTGTGGTGTCGAAGCAACGCCACACGTGAGAATACTACAGACATCAACCATTTTTTCTTCCTTCCAGTCACTCCCCGGATTAATGAAAGCGCTCTGCAAATACGACTCAAAAAGCTCCTGGGCGTTTTGCAGATTTTTCTCGGCGTTTTCTTTGGCCTTCGCGGTCTTTTCAAAAACATCATCAAGAATATGAATAAGTTGTTTCTGTTCAGAAATCGAGGGGGCTGGAATTTTAACATTGCCCAAATTACTTCTACTGATTCGCTGTCGTGTCGCTCCAGTGACTTCTTTGTTAATTTCGCTCTGATAATCTGGGGACAAAGAATAATAAATAAACCATTTAGGCAAAGTATCCTTTTTGAAACGCATAATTGTGCAGTCAACTGCAGTAATCATTTTTTGTCCTGTGACGGGAATAAGAGCCGATCTCCCTACCGGATCGGGCAATCTGGAAAGCAAACAATCCCCCGGCAAAACCTCTGCGCATCGCAATCTTTTAAATGTATCTTCTGAAATATAGCGGGCTTTTTCGCTCCGATCTAAAAAATATCCGTTGCCAATATTCCCCGTTTGAATAAGCCGAATACCATTCGTTGACTGGTCTTTCTTTTCTATCCAATCACCATCAGCAAAAACTTCACAAACTTCTTCAAGTCTTTTTGTTGACCAATTATTTTTCATGGATTAACTCAAGAATACCCTTTAAAATTTCTTCGCTCTCCTTGTCCAGCTTCTTCATTGAGGCCAATATTTCCTTCGGCTCGCGCAATGCTGTTTCATCCTTTTTCTGCGGGTTCTTGACGGACAAATCAAACGTGGTTTTATCCACATCAGCCACATTGACCGTCCACGAATTTTCTGAATCGGCTTTTGTCTTTTGCAATCTTACAAAATCAGCCAGATCATTTTCATTGAGCGGGTTGGTTTTGCCAAGGTTACGGTCAAGGTTGAGCTGAAAAAACCAGACCTTTTTCGTCGGCGCACCTTTCTCAAAGAACAGCACAACGGTCTTAACACCCGCGCCGGTGAAAGTGCCGCCGGGCAGATCAAGCACCGTATGCAGATTACAGCTTTCCAAAAGAAGTTTACGCAAACTGATCGAAGCATTATCAGTGTTAGATAGGAATGTATTTTTGATGACAACACCACCTCGTCCTCCCGCTTTCAAAATCTTAATAAAATGCTGGAGAAATAAAAATGCTGTCTCACCTGTTTTAATAGGAAAATTTTGCTGGACCTCTTTACGCTCTTTGCCGCCAAACGGCGGATTGGCAAGGACGATATCGTAGCGATCTTTTTCCTGAATGTCAGCGAGGTTTTCGGCCAGCGTGTTGGTATGCACGATATTGGGCGCTTCAATGCCATGCAGGATCATGTTCATCGTGCCGATGATATAGGCGAGAGATTTCTTTTCTTTGCCGTAAAATGTTTTTTTTTGAAGCAACTGGGCGTCTTTGGTGGTGAGATTCTTTTGGGATTTGAGATACTCAAACGCTTCGCACAAAAAGCCCGCTGACCCAACAGCCCCGTCATAAATTTTGTTTCCGATTTCAGGCGAGACCACCTTAACAATCGTTTTAATAAGCGGACGAGGCGTGTAATATTCGCCGCCGTTTCTGCCCGCGTTACCCATGTTCTTAATTTTGTCCTCATAGAGATGCGACATTTCATGCTTCTCGGCATGAGAACGGAAGCGCAGTTGATCAATCAAATTGATGACTTCCCGAAGGTTATAGCCGCTCTGAATTTTATTTTTTAGCTCGCTAAAAATTTCGCCGATTTTGTATTCGATAGTGTCCGGACTCTGGGCACTGGTTTTAAATTTCTTCAGATAGGGAAACAGTTTGTGATCAACAAAATCTTTCAGGTCATCGCCGGTGAGCGCCTTATGATGATCCAGCTTGCCATCTTTATCTTTGGGCGTTGCCCACACATCCCATCGATATTCCTGGCCGATGATGTTTGTGTATGTCTTGCCCGACAGTTTAGCCGCGGTCTTTTTATCTTTTTCAAGGTCATCCAGATATTTTAGAAAAAGAATCCATGAGGTTTGCTCGACGTAATCCAGCTCACTTGAGCACCCGGCATCTTTGTGAAGGATGTCGTCAATATTCTTAAAAACTTGTTCAAACATTACTATTTTCCTATTTTCAATGGGTTTTGCGTCATTTACAAAAAGGTTATAACGCATTATAATTCATCAAGTTACCGCTTACTATCAAAATTTACGGGATATACTTTTATCACGCCTTTACCGATTCGGTTGGCCGGCAAACATGGAGTTAAAGGATTTTCATGTGGATTTTGATATGCATGACTTCCATTGTAAGCCAGAGCGGCAGATACCATTCTCCTCTTTTTATCAAATATATCTCCGCCGGATTAACCCGCAAAGTTTCATACCCCTGATTAACTTTTAAAATTTTGGCATTCACGCGAATAAGCTCTCCCTTGGAATGCGCCCTCCCAATCACCCAATACACCCGCGGATTGATATTCAGTGTCGATTTTATTATTTTTTGATCTTCATAATCCCGCCGCATGAGCCAAAAAATCGTGGCCAGTGGATCCTTAGTATCATCTTGGATATCCAGCTCCTGATTTTTGCGGGTCATAAATAATTCGCCATGATAATAGTCAATCACCCGCCCCCTTTTCCCCTTTCGGATGGCGAGCGGTGTTGTCTGCTCAAAGCTGTAAGGCAGAAGCGATGCGTGATCAAGGCGCGAAATAAGACTCAAGCCCATCCGGTCGCCGGAAATTTTATTCAAAAAATTCCATGGCCGCAGTGAGCCGTTCAGCAAATAAATGGCGCGTCCGGTGGAATCGCTTTCCTCTTCTACCTTAAAAACAAACCGCCCCAAAGGGATATTAAATACAAAGAGGCCATACGTAAATTCCTGAAAAATACTATCCCCAGGATACCGCTCCTCGCTCAACTTGATAAGACGAGACATTTGGTTGGCGATGGATAAATGATTTAAGAACACACTGAATCCAACCGCGCCGATAATAACAGAAAAAATAATTTTTTTTGGTATAAATTTCATCAGAGATCCGCCGCCGTGTCAATGATAAGCTTTGCTTCCGTCAGTGAGCGGACTTTTATAAAGGCATCTTGTTTATCCCCAACGCCTAAGGAAAAATTTTTATCCATGGCAACAATAAAATAGTCCTCATCCCTGCGTATTATTTTATAATTTTTATAAACTATTTCGGCAGGCAGGCGCAAAACACCGCGCGGCGATCCAGTAAGCTGCTTTAAAGGAATGAGCTCATTGATCACTTTTCGCAGCTTGCGTTTTGTCTCGGCGGTAAAAATATGGCTGTATTGTTTCTGCCGTAATTTCCCAAGGTTGAAATCCCCCTCCTCATGCGGCCAGGCAAAATAGGCATTGTTAAACCAATGAATCATAAAACCGCGATAAATCTCGATATCCAAACCCGGACTCACGCGCTTAGAAAAGCCAATATGGGATCCATAATTCTTGATAAAATTATCAAATTCCCTTCTTTGTTCAACCGCAAAATATTCATAAAAAGGATGCCCCTGACTGAGTTCCTCTTTTGAAACAAACAATAGCGCTTCTTTGAATAAATTCTTGCTTTGCTCTTCATGTCCATCTCGGAATTGAAAATACGCCAAGAGTGTTAGGATCATTCCATAATCCTGCGACTCCTTTTGGACCATCGCGTTAATATAATTTATTTTGGGATCGCCGTCATAATACCGTAAGGTGATTTGCTCTATCATCTGGGAGGTCCAGAATAAAGTCAGTCCTTCGCCGAAAATTTTACTTATAAAAGAATCCGTTAAAAACTGAAATAAAAACGGCCTCGCTTTCCGGGCTTCTTGAAATGCCTGAATGGCCTGCCGCGGGTCATTGTGATTTAAAAACTCCAAACCCTTCTCATAATATTGGTAAAAGGGTTCAATATTCTTTTTATCTTCATCTAAGACCGTGTAGTCATTGACAAAATAGCTCACCGCTGAGTCCGGACATGCCTCCCTGACCATGACCCGGGACATTGGCCACTCCAGTGTGGACGACAATGTCTGACAAAATGGGCTGTAATAATCAAAATGAAAAAAACTCAAAAATCCTTTTTTCCAACCCGTCGCATAGGGAATTTCTTGGACCCCAGAAACACAAATCATCTGGTCATCCTTAACCTCCCGCTTTCGCAAATCCTGTTTAATCAGACGAGAAATTTTAATATAATCATAACTCCAATGATAATCGACCAGCGTTGTCCGAAATAACCGCAGTTTAATCGCTAGCACATTCGAGGTGAGCAGTAAAAAAATAAAAATATAAAAACCTATCCTCCACCTTTGACGCCATTGCCCAGGCAGCTGCTGCGGCAAGAATTCTACGAAGAATAAGGCAAACATGAGAGCCAATAGGGGAGAAATAAAAACAAGATACCGTGAATAAATAAATTCCGGCCGGCTGCCTAAATAAGGAATAAGGAAAATATACCAAACAACAAAAATGATGAGATGTTTATTTTGTCGTAACGCATAAAAAATAAAAAAAAGCAATAAAGTGACCAGCAAAATAATACCGGCGATTGCTGCCCCGTTCATCACCGGAAAATCAATGGGCTGCCAGCGCTTCAGGGTGTTCTCAGACAAGGCGGATTCGAGCGGATTCAGCAGGGCTCGCAGCGCCAGATATAAAAACTGCGGCGACATAAGAAAAATCAGAATCAGCAGCCAGCGGATTATCTTTATGGCCCTTTCCTTGATCTGGCCCGAAGATACACGCCGGAGTATTTCACGAACAACAAAAAGTATGCCGATACACAAAGACATCCCGCCTAATGCCGTTGGCAAATTCTGCCTTCCCTCCAAAAGCTCATAAAACGGCTCAAAGACTAATTCTAAAACCGCCTGTTTGCCCGAAATCAATATCCAAACCGGATAAAGGGTGAATATAATAAATAACGGCAGCCAGCGGTCATATTTTTCCAGAACCCGCCTGCGATCTTCCGCGCACAATAATAAATGCGCGAAAATCATGACAGGCACCGCGAGAATGGATAACCTTAAAAATGAGCTCAACAAAGACACGGCCAATGTCCAACCATACACTGCCCTGTACCGGCCTCCGCTGGCGACTTTATCCTCAACACAAAAATATAAATTGAGAATCGTAAAAATAAAAAATATCGCTATCAAATGATGGGCCGCCAAAGGCCAAACATAAACATGAAACTGTCCGTAAAAGGCTAAAAAAATCAAGGCCGCGACGAAACTGGCATCAAAGGAAATCTTAAGGCGCGTGCGTAAAAAGTTAAATAGCATGAGCGAATTGAATAAATGCAAAAACAAAGAAACAAAAATAAAATATTGCAAACGCAGGCCAAACAAAAAATTCAAAAAATAAAAATAAAGGCCGTCGGACAAGGTCAATTCATAGCCGTGCAGAATCTGTAAAAGGTCAAGCCAGCTTGTATTTTTAATAAGAATCAAATGCAAAGGCGCAAACCACAGCATATCATCCTCCAGATAGGCGCCGGCGATGCGCTGCGCTGCCGAAAAAAGCAGAAGAACAAAGAATAAAAAAAAGAAAAAATAGTAAAAGAAAGAGGGGAAAGATCTCGCTGCGGCATTGTCTAAAAGAAAATTTTTGCTACGGATAAAGGGCATAACCAAATGCGCTTGGTGACAGGCGAGGCTGTGATCCGATCAGTGCAATTGACGGGAACCTTGTTCTTGGAATATTGCTTCAATCTGCGAAATAAGAGTCCGGGCCGTGACGGGTTTGACTAAAAACTGCTCGGCGCCCAAATCATAATATTTCACAATATTCACAGGCGTGTCTGACCCAGTTAAAAATATGATAGGAATATTTTTCGTCTTCTCATCGCTGCGCAGCCGTTGGCCGACTTCAACCCCATTCAAACCAGGCATGATATAATCCAAAAGAATCAAATCCGGAATTGCACTATGCGCAATGCCTAATCCCCGTTCGCCATCCTCGGCGCATAAAACCTTATAGCCCCTTTTTTGGAGAATCCCTTCAGCCATACGAAGATCGATGGGGCCGTCATCGATCACCAAAATAGTTTTATGCGGATACCGGCATACCGGTTTTTTAAAAAGGTTTAAAATTGTATTCCACATTTTTTGGTCTTGGAAAGAAATGTTTAGCGTTTGGTTTAATCTATAATAGCAAATGCGGCTTCTTGGCGCACGAAACTTTTAATCTTTTTCATCTTTTTCATCAATTTCTGTGCCAGGCGACAACCGTTAAATTACTCCGCTGAATGATCGCCTCAATTTTCGACTTAACCAGCGATGCCTGATCCACGCCCGTGGCCGCCACGCGCAAAAATTGCGCCACTTTAGTCCGATTATTGGACATCGTTAAAAAAATGGCTTGTTCGGTCGCGACCAAGGCCAGATCGCTCAATTCAACGCTGCGGTCATCGCTGGTGCCGTCTTTTCCGTCATTGCCCGCGCGCAAACGTACCATTTTTCTTGCCAAGTTATCCGCGTCGCCATTGTCCGCGTTCGCCAGCGGCGCAATAGTCCGGGCCAGCGCCTGCAAAACAACCTCCGGGGCGGTTTCAAAATTGATTTGAATATTCCCGCCTTTTGGAAAAATTGTTACATAATTCTTGATGACATTAAATATCTCGGGTGTCATCCCCCTAACCAATAACAATTCCTCAACGCTGTCGAAAAGATTATTCTTCCCATGAAGCGCTGCCGCTAAACCCGCATAATAGTCGTCCTCGGCTCCCCATGGCTTATTGGTGACATCGTTATCTCTATCCACCCAGTCCGCTGCCGATGCAGCGATCGTATCGGCAGCACTGTCATCAACCCCCAACAGCACCAAAAGATGGCTGAGTATTTTATAATTCTGCGCGTTGATGGTATTGAGATTAATCCGCCGCTGTTCATCTTCCATTCCGTAAATGACCGTCTTTTGATCCTCGGTTTTATAGGCGATCTGAAAATATCCGCTCCCTAGTGAAATTTTTTCAAAAAGATCTTCAGCCGATTGATTCGTATCTAATTTAATCCCGCATTCATAAAGGGTATCGTAGGCCTTTGTTTTTTCGTCTTCCGTATCTATTCGGATATGATCAATCGCATAGATTAATCCTCCCCACGCGATATATTTGGCCTTCATTTGCCCAATAGCATTTTTGATGAGCGCTAATTCCACACTGGTTTTACGGCCTAACCCTACCGCTAAGATGGTCAAGATGACCAATATCCAGAGAACAACCATCAAGACAACGCCGGAGTCATTGGCAATTTTTCGCGCGCGCGCAGAATGTGAAAGTTGAGGTCGCTTGCAGGTCATTGCGACTTTCCCCATGAACCCGCCGGGACAAGCGCCTCCCGTACGACCGACAGCGGTTCTTGTTTTTCATCTGGACTTAAAAATGTCATTTCAATCCGTACTCCTCCAGGAATCACTTTATCGCTCCAGGTATCTTTCCAGACAATTTGCGTATTTTCTCCTTCTCCCTCTTGGTAGGCGTAAGAGAATTTGAGGCTCTTCTCTTGCACATGGCTGCTCAATATTTCAACTCCAGAGCCTTCGTCTTGCGCGTCATTATTAGCTGCGGCGGCGAAGGATTTTTCTTCACGCAGTAAATTTGTCATCCGAAGATCGGCCACTGTTTTGTTCACATCCACCTTAACATTTTTTTTAGTGTGCTGCCCAATAATCACTTTATGCACCCCCTTGACCTCGGCCCCCTGCAAGGAATACCGCACCGCTTTTAAGCCTTCGTTGGTCGGCACAATCAATTCAACCGTATCGGACGATCCGGTAAATGCCGCTTTATTAGGATCTGAGCCGCTAAAATCAAAATTAACCATATTTTCCAAATCTTCCACCATTTTATCCAACGACCAATTTGCCTCACGGTGCGTCCGGCTGATCACCTGGGCCTGCTCATTCAGACGCATCGCGCCGGAAAACGTATTATAAACACTAACCATGACAATGGCAAAAATCGACACACCTAAAAGCAATTCCAATAGGGTAAAACCTGCGCACCCTGTGGGATATTGCGCAGAGTGCATTTTATGGCTGGACAGAAGGCGGCTCATGGGGCGTATCAAAAAAATAAGTGGTGAGCAAAAGATTCTTTTCTTTCAGGCCGGACCCCCAAACCACCTGCAGGTTGATTTCATTTTTCTTTTCCGTTGGGGAGGAAGAACCTTTGCGTACATCGAGTTCATAGCGGTATTGGGTGTGCGGTTCGGAAAAACTCTCTATTTCTTGCAAAGGGCCGGTGATAAAACCTTTTTGCATCACCGTAAACATTTTATTCTCAGCCAAGAGAAGCGCCGTGGAATAATTGGTAATCAAGCTCATGGTCCGTAAACTTGAACTCAACGCTTGAATAATAAAAGTGAGGCCCACGGAGAGAATGACAATGGTAAGAAGCGCCTCAAGCAAAACCGAACCACTGTTTTGGGGGCGAGCCTGAATCATGCGCAGCTGAATGCGTCTATTCACTTTCTATGACGATATCATTGGCCGGTTTCTTTTGGACAGCGCGGTCATCTTCCCAGTCTTCCGGCACCTTGGCCGCCTTGAGGCGCACTTCCATCTCCCGCCGCAAATCAGCGTTCTTTGTTTCCTGGTAGCCATGGACGGTAGTTTCGCGCAAGGCACAACGCGATCCATCCTCCATAACCACAAAATAATCCTGGTAATCAAGACGGTATTGCACACTCTTGGCTTGTTTACCGAGTTTCATAGCGGTAAGGATCGCATTTATCGATTGGGCGGCAGTCATTTCTTTTTTGGCATAGGGGTTAACGGGCGGTGGCATAAATTATCCTCCTTTGGGTGTTTAAGATTTCATTTCAAAATTTTGTTAAAGATATTTTAGTATAAAATTTTGAATATGGGAAATTATTCTAAAAAAATTTATTTGCGCACCGGTACGGCTACTTTAGGACGGTTAAAGAAATCGCTTTCTTGAATATCATAACTTATTAAATATCATATACTTATGAAATCATGCCTATTAAAATAACTCTCCGGCAGGCCTTCCCATTTGTGATTTATCAATTATACTTGAATTGTATTATTGCTTATTGAAAATTCTATTTATTTAACCCAACCATTTGGGTTAAAGCTCAATTGATAAGGGCAAACTTCCGCCATAACAATGGGGGATCAGCTAAGAATATAGCTGAATCCGAAAGGATAGGGCGCAAAACTTACAGAGCCTACGTTCCTGCGGCAGTATCACTAGGGATAGGGCAGTCAGTTGCCGGTTGAGTTACCTTAAGGATTTTTTCCAGCGGGTAAGTCCAATTTCAGCGCCTACTCTTATTAATAATTCGAGTAGGCGTTTTTTTTGAAAAAATCCTGGAGCAAAAAAGTGTCAAATGTAAAAAAAGTAATACTAAGTTTGTTTTTAAGTGTATGCCTCAATCTTCCCGCGTTATCCATGGCTCAGACGCAGGCACCGCGGATCGCCTTGCTCGATTCTGGAGCCACTGGCTATGTGGACAGAGTTATTAGCTTTACTTCCCTTGCGGCGGATCAAGACCCGCTTAATCACGGAACGATCGTAGCGAAGCTGGTGCGACAAGGCAACCCGCACGCCAAAATTTTCATGCTGCAAGTCTGTGAGAATATCGACGGACAATGGAAACCTTCGCCGCGAGCGGTGATTGCAGCCTTGCAATGGGTTATACAAAATAACATTGATATCGTTAATTTATCTTTAGTGTTGGGAAAAAATCCTAAAATTGATGCTTTAATAAAGGAAGCGACTTTGCAGCATGGTACGATATTTGTGGCGGCCGCGGGAAACCCAACCTTAAACAGTCATTTTGCCTTTGACACAAAAGGATTGGTGTATCGTGCCTCGCGGTCCCGTGATGTGTCAACCGCTTTTCCCTCTTCGAATCCGTATGTGATTTCGGTGGGCAGTTTGAAAACCCGAGGGACACAGTCTTCCCAGAAAAAAGTTTGTGATATTTATGCCAATGGGAAAGCCGGCCGGCAAGAGGGATCGTCCTTCGCCTGTGCTCGCATCACGGCCCGCATTATTGAATTATTCTCAACTTTTCCTGACCATCGCAAAGAAAACATTCTCGCGGCGCTATAGCCTTTTCCTCATTCTTCCCTATTCCTCTCTAAATATACTCTCTCTTGATTCTTCGGCGTGCGCCCCCTTCAACCCAAACAAAACCCCTTATTTCACCGGCACCAAAAAATTAAACTTGACATGTAAAAATTCATAGCATATATTTACAGCGCTTTCCCGTGAAAGCCTTTTCTTTCTCCAAAGTTAACACTTTAATAAGTATACATAAGTATACAAAAGGGGCGGCAAAATGAAAAAATACATCCTATGTCCCAAAATTTTCTGGAGCTTAGTTGTTTTATTTGTGTTTTTAGTAAATTCTTTACCGGCTGAAGAAAACGATATTGAAACAGCCGCGGAACGAAAGAATCGCTGCGATGAATTGCTTAAGAAAGCTGAAAATACGTCGCCTGAATTGTTTACCGCTGTCTTAAGTTGTGAGCTGGAGGAAGCGACTGACGCTTTTGCCGCGGCCGATAACCCGGATTTTGGCGGCCCTGATTTAACACAGCCTTCTTTAACTAATGGCGATTTGAGTTTAACCACGTTTCCTGGCCCGATTCCACCGGGGGCAGGCCCGGGAGCTCCAGCGGTAGATGATAATTTACAGGCTGTTCCGATAACAAAATTAGATTTACCCGCTGTAAAACCGGTTCAACCAACAAAATTAAACTTACCGGCTGTGAAACCAGCTCAGCCAATAAAATTAAACTTGCCAGTTGTGACACCGGGTCAGCCAATAAAATTAAACTTGCCAGTTGTGACACCGGGTCAGCCAACAAAATTGAACTTACCCGCTGTGAAACCAGCTCAGCCAATAAAATTAGACTTACCGGCTGTAAAACCAGCTCAGCCAACAAAATTGAACTTACCCGCTGTGAAACCAGCTCAGCCAACAAAATTGAACTTGCCGGCTGTGACACCGATAAATCTGAATCTGCCGGCTGTTCCTCTCCCCCATGTAAAGTCACAGCTGCAGCCGATACGCCCATTAGATTTACGGAATAATTTAAAAGCTGCCCTTCCAGCAGTTCATGCAAATTCTTTTGCGGTACAAAAAATTGACTCACAGCCATTATCGGCGGTTCCAATTCTCGAATAAACTAAAAATCCGAGGTGAAGATGCGTCCATTCATACTAAAAATATTTTTATCTGTCTTAATTTCTCTTTTTATAGCAGTTCCGGTCCACGCTCAAGAAAAACCGCCGGCCAAGCAATCCACAGGAATTTTACGTACTATCCTCGATGATATCGAATTTACCTCCCGCCTTAAAACAGAATATGACGACAATATTTTCTTAAGCGAAAATAACGAAAATTCCGATATCCGGGAAGTTTTCACTCAGCATCTGCGTTATAATAAGTCTTTCGACCAGCATTTCTGGAAGTTGGAATACACCGGTAATCATAGTTATTATATTGAAGAAAGCACTAACGTTCTTGACCATACGGCCGACTTTTTGTATTCGTACCGGCCTTTCACAAATTTGTCATTGGGCTTGGGAAATACTTTTTACTGGCTGCAAGACAGCCGGATCACTGCAGCTCTCGGGGACCGGTTGCTGGCGTTAGGATATATTCAAAACACCCCCTCTTTTGAAATCAAATATGAGGCTCATCCGCGCTTGACCTTAAGCAGCCATCTCGCCCAGCAAATGTTAAATGTCCGAAATGATCAAAATGATGATTTTATTGATCACAAAAGGACAACTGCAATTAACAAATTGAGCTATCAGTTGACCGAAGACCAAAATATGTCGGGATTTCTAGGGTATGATTACGACACGATAACTTTTCCGCACATCGAAGAAAAGGCAGCCACCTCGCACCGGGGACTTTTAGGATTGACCAAAAAATTCTCTGGGATTGGGAACGTGACCGCCGAGGCAGGATACAAATATACCGACATCGATGAAACCAATGTGGACGATGAAAATGTGGATTACCGTCTCTCGATGGAAAGCAACTTTTCGCTCTTTACTAAATTAACAGTTTTTTATAATTACAATGTCAAAAATCCTTCCCTGCGGCGGGAATATTCCCAGTATGCTTCCAACTTAGGTTCCATCACCCTGACCCATACGATGGATCCCAAAACGAGCTGCCAGTTAGGTTATTCCCATGAAAGGCAGGATTTTAATTCTTCCAATGTGCTCTCTGGACAAAGCCCGGTGGACAGACAAACGTATATCCAAACTTTCAACACGGGATTAAACCGAAAATTAAACAATTGGCTGACCTTGGAGGTGACTTATGATTACACAAAGCGCGATACCGATTTTGTGTCCGAAGGCTATACCGACAACAAATATGGCATAGCCTTGACGGCGCGTTATTAAAAAATCCATGACGTAAACTGCAAAGGAACCAGAACGATGAGAAAAAAAATATATGCAATTTTCATGATTTGTTTCATGTTGGTTTTTTCAATAACAGCGCAAGGCGGGGCTCAGACGTTCGATGAGAGTCAGCCTTTAACTCAAGAAGAATTTGCGGTCGAAGTCGTCAAATTATTAAAGTTGGAATACCTTTTACCAACCGCGGCTTTAGCCGCTGATTGTGTGACGCTTTTGGAGCAATTAGGAATTTCTCCTCTGGCCGGCTGGAAGCCAAAAGCTCTTTTAACCCGTGAAGATTATCTGGTTATCGTGGGTAAGGTCCAAGGAAAAGAAGGCCTGGTGCATCAACGGGCCGTGGAAGTGGAACAAAAAAATATTGAAATCATTAATCACAAATGGCAGCAGGCTTATGAGCAGTCAGGGGAATGGATTCCGCTGGCGGCATTGCTCAACGACAAAAATTACTTTCCCGAGGGCGTCCCGCAAAGCCCTTACGGCCTGACCTACCGTGATGAAAACAATGATCACAAGGCCGATGCCTTTGTCTCACCTATCGTAAAACTCATCCAATTGCGCGAAAATCTCTCGAATCAAAAATAAGGTTCAATACCTCATTTCAAATCAAATAACAAAAGAGGCCAGATATTGCTCTGGCCTCTTTACAAAAAATAATTACACACGCCTCTTGGTGCCTGGCACCTTTTGTAGCACCTTTTGTTCTCGTTTTCCCCAACATTGAGGAATGCTCTTTGACATCAATAATAGCATTCACCCCTTAAGAAGAAAAGGTGTCACTTATTTTTATTTTCTAAAATCTTATTAAGTTTGCTCACCGAGCTTCGACCGTAACCAGTCGCTATTTTTTTAAGTAAAATAAAATCAATTTTATCGCTGGAAACATTTAATATTCCTGCCACATCTTCCATATCCTTCGGGCTACCGGCAAAAATTTTCATCAGAAGGATGCTGCAAAAGCACCGATAATGGCATAAGGGACTTTTAATTTATTTAAAATTTGAATCACATCGAGCAAAAGCAAAACTGATTGTCCGGGGCTGTTGGTTCTCATGAGGCCGAAGGACGATTCAAATGAGAAGCGCGTGAATTTTTTGCTAATACTTTTCTTTTTTTGTTGGACTGGGCGAGGCGATGCAACAATTGGGAATGATGATAAAAAGCCATAAGCCGCTCCTCAGGAGTCATGGCCTTACTGAGCTTAATCAATGCATCTTGATCTTTTTTAAGAATCTTGGATTTAATCATGTGAGAGACTTAAGAGATTCGAACCACTCCTATAGTTTTGATCCGTTACAAATATAGCACGCACGAAAGTTGAAGACAATAACTTCTCTTTTAAAATTCTCCTGTTAATTTCTCAAAACATCAAAGCCTCGATATCCGCCGGCTTCTCTATATTATAGGTTTTGAGGGCGGGATTGATGCGTTTGATGAGACCGGCTAAAACTCTGCCGGGCCCGATTTCGAGAAAATGCTCGATCCCGGCGCGGGCCATAAATTCTATCGACTCTACCCATTGCACCGAAGAAGTGATCTGTAAAGAAAGTTTGCGGCGGATATCCTCCGGGTCATGGGAAGGGCGGCCGTCAACGTTGCTGACCACGCCGAATGGCGGCCGTTGAATTTGAATTTTTTCCATTTCCCTTTTGAACTTTTCCGCGGCCGGCCGCATCAGAGAGGAATGAAACGCCCCGCTGACCGCAAGGGGAATGACGCTTTTAGCGCCGGCCTCTCGTATCTTCTCGCACGCCGCTTCGACCTGGGCGGCATGGCCGGTTATCACAATTTGCTGCGGCGAGTTATAGTTGGCGACTTCCACATCGACCGCGCGGCAAATTTCAACCAACTTCTCTTTTTCAAATCCAATGATAGCCGCCATCTTTCCCGGCGCCACTCGACATGCTTCGTCCATCAAAGCGCCGCGCAGCTGCACCAGTTTGAGCGCACTTTCAAACGACAAAGCGCCGGCCGCGGCCAGCGCCGAATATTCTCCGAGACTGAGACCCGCGGCAAATTGGGGCGAAATATTTTTAAATTTGGGATGCGCTTGAAAGGCCTTAAGCGCAGCAAAACTCATTGTTAAAATTCCTGGCTGGCAATAGGCCGTGGCTGTCAGCCTTTCGGGAGGGCCCTGAAAAATGACATCGGTGAGATTTTGGCCCACAATACGATCAGCGGCCGTAAAAATTTCACGCGCCTCGTTTGAGGCGTCATAGAATTCTTTTCCCATCCCGACCTTCTGCGCACCCTGGCCGGGAAAAACGAAAGCGACTTTAATCATAAAAAATTTTCTCAATCACCACTGCACCACATTCGCCGCGCTGACCAACCCCGCGCCAAACGTAACCAATACAACCGTGTTTCCCTTCTTGATCCGTCCCTGCTCAACAGCCTCGCACAGCGCGACGGCAATAGACGCGGCGGACATATTGCCGTATTTATCAATGTTCACAAAAATTTTTTCTTTGGGGATGCGCAGCTTTTTCGCGACCGCGGAAATGATCCGATCATTGGCCTGATGCGGCACGACACAATCAATATCGGCGAGTTTCATGCCCGCTTTCTTCACCGCCACCTGCACCGCCTCGGCCATAGAGTTAACCGCAACCTTAAAAAGTTCCTGGCCATGCATCACCACATGCGGGACCGGCATCATTTTTTCTTTTTGATTTAAAGGCTCATGCGTGTGCGCGGCGACCGACATCAAATTGCCGAATTCACCCCGCGCGTGCAAATATTCAGAGACAATCCCTTTCCCCTTGACCGGTGCTAAGACGCATGCCCCGGCCCCATCGCCAAACAAGACACAGGTCGAGCGGTCATTCCAATCGATAAGCGAAGTGATTTTCTCCGCGGCAATGACGATGGCATTTTTGTACAAACCCGTCTGTAAAAACTGTTTGGCGGTGGTAAGGCCGTACAAAAATCCCGAACACGCGGCGCTGATATCAAACGCCGCTGCCTTATGCGCCCCAAGCGCTTTTTGCACCAGGCACGCCATCGATGGAAAATTGCTGTCAGGACTGATCGTAGCAACGATA
Organism: uncultured Planctomycetales bacterium; assembly: GCA_964359575.1. Classification (GTDB taxonomy): domain Bacteria; phylum Omnitrophota; class Gorgyraeia; order Zapsychrales; family GWA2-47-8; genus 2-02-FULL-48-11. Next base: position 6,710 of record CAYHTV010000011.1, on the reverse strand, counting down.
ATCAATTCTACTTTCGCAGGTTCGAGGTGGGATTTTTTTAACGCGGCTTTGGCGGCGTGAATGGCGAGGTCGCTGTTTTTTTCATCTTTGCCGGCAATGCGGCGCTCTTTGATTCCGGTGCGGGTCGTGATCCATTCATCGGAAGTATCAACCATTTCTTCCAAATCAAAATTGGTCAAAACTTTTTTGGGCAAATAACAGCCCACGCCTATGATGCCGATAGACTTCACGAGGAACACTCCTTCTCACTCATTTCAAAATTTCCTTCATCATCACTGACAAAATTTTATGCTCGGCCTCCTGCACGGCCGCGCGGATCGCGTTCTTGATGGCCTTGGGGCTGGAGCGGCCGTGGCTTATCATCACAATGCCGTTCACTCCCAGTAACGGCGCGCCACCGTATTCGGAATAGTCCGCATACTTTTTAATCTTTTCCAAACGCGATTTCATGAGCAATGCCCCAAGCAGCGCCATGGGATCTTTTTTGACTTCCCGCTTAATCAGCGCGCCGGCGGATTCCATCAACCCTTCGGAAACTTTAATGACAATATTCCCCACAAACCCGTCGCAAATAATGCAGTCGCATTTTCCCGAGAACATTTCATTGGGTTCGATATTGCCAGAAAAATTTTTCAACCGCTCCGTCATCAAGCGGTGCGCTTCCTTTTGAAAATCCGTGCCTTTGGATTCCTCTGATCCGATATTCAATAGTCCGACACTGGGATTTTCAACCCCCAGCACCTCCCGCGAATAAACCTGCGCCATCAAGGCCGACTGGAAAAGATGTTCCGGTTTCGGATCGGCATTGGCACCCACATCAATCAAAAAGGAAAAACGGTTTAATGTCGGAATGACCAAACCGATCCCCGGGCGGTCCACCCCAGGCAGCATGCCTAAATTCACCGTCGCAACCGCGACCACCGCGCCCGTATTTCCTGCACTGACAAACGCTGCAAAGGAAGGATCTTTGAGGAGATTAATACCAATGGAAATGGAGGAATTCCGCTTTTTGCGCAAAGCCGCAATGGGAGAATCATGCATATCCACCACTTCCGGAGCATGCAAAATTTCGACGCGGCCTTTATCGTAACTGTACTTTTTTAATTCTCTTTCAATCTGTTCTTGGAGGCCGATTAAAACCAACTGGACATTCAGCTCCTTAAGAGCTTCCACACATCCGGCGATTACGGCCTGCGGCGCATAATCTCCTCCCATCGCATCGATGATGATTCGCATGAATTGTCTTTCTATGGGCCTTTGTACAACTAAAGAAAAAAATTTGGATTTATCATTGAGGAGACAAAGGCCAATATTGACTACCTCAATTCTTTTGGTTCTACAAAGGTCAATAAAACGTCACAAGATTAAAAGTCACAAGGTCACAGGAGTATTAAATTTCGTGTGTGACTTGCGACTTTGTGGCTTTGTGGCTTTTTATTTAACTTTCTTATCTGTCTTCGTTTTTATCGCAACGACCTGCTGCTTTTTATAATAACCGCAAAATGGGCAGACCCGGTGCGGAAGAATGGGCTTTTGGCACTGCGGGCAGGTGCTAAAATTCGGCACTCGGATTTTCCAATGAGTGCGCCGTTTTCGTCCCCGCTGCCGGGAATGCTGGCGTTTTGGTAAAGGCATGATTTTTCTCCTGTTTATAAATGTAAAACTTAAAAGTCAAATCTCAAAACTAAGGTGTCGCGAAGCGACTCCTCAATTTTACCTTTTTCGTTTTGAGTCTTGAGTTGAACATTGACATTTTTCATTATTCAAATTCACTCCGCAGCCGGCGCACAATCCTTTACAATCTTCCCGGCACAATGCGACGGCGGGCACGGCTAAAATCATTTCCTGGCGGATATCCTCTCCGATATCAATCGATGCGGTCCGTTTATCAACCGGATAATCAAAATAAAAATCGTCTGTGATTTCCTTTTGGATCGGCTCTAAACACCGCGCGCAGTTCAGCGCAAAAATCCCTTTCGCCTGAGTCTTGGCCAGCACGGTGTCACCGATCAATTCGATTTTGGCCTTGATCGCCAACGGCGCAATGCATTTAAAACCCGCATCATCTAGGCCTATCTCCGCTGGGGCCACTTCGGTACTGATTTCCAGCCCTTCAGAGGGAATATCTTTAACCACAATTTTCACTTCTTTAACCGTTGTTTCAATTTTTTATCGACAAAATGCGGAACAAATGACGAAATGTTGGCGCCCAGCGATGCGGCTTCTTTTAATAAGGTTGAGGAGAGAAAAGAATATTTCTCCGATGGCATCAAAAAAACTGTTTCAATGTCTTCGGCAATACGCCGATTCGTCAATGCCATCTGAAACTCGTATTCAAAATCCGAAAGCATCCGTAAGCCCCGGATTAAAACATTCACTTTTTTACGTTTAGCGTATTCGGTGACCAGTCCGTCAAAGGTTTCGACTTTAACGCCCCTGATACTCTTGGTCGCGACGTTGAGCATTTCCACACGCTCATCAATGCTAAAGAGCGGCCGCTTTTGCACATTGATCGCAACCGATACGATCACCTGATCAAAAATTCTACTGGCCCGTTTGATCAAATCAATATGACCGTAGGTGACGGGATCGAAGCTGCCGGGATAGATGGCTGTTTTACTCATTTGAAAATACTGTTGGGTCACAGGGTCACAAAATCACATGTCAGAAGTCATTCTTTACTTTTCGTGTGTCATGTGACTTGTGTCCCTCCCTGCCGGACAGGCAGGTTGTGACTTAATTTATAAAACGTCAGGAGCGTCGCTCCGTAGCGGCGCTCTTCATTAATAAAAAATCTACCTTCGGTTTCAGGTAGAATTTCATGCTTAGTATGCTGAATCACGACGATTGAATCGGGGTGTAATATATCATGGCCTTTAAGGGTTATCAAGGTTTTTTTTGCCAATTCCCGGCCATACGGCGGATCCGCGAAAACAATATCGAACTTTCTGCCCCGCCGAGCATAATCTTTGATCGTAGCGAGCGCGTCGGCTTGCAGCATATCAAAGAACGTCCGGTCTTTGTCTAAAACTGGAATATTCAAGCGTATCATATTCTCATTAATCGTTTGAAAACAAAATCTTTCCTTCTCAACGAAAACGACTTCCTTCGCCCCCCGTGAGGCCGCCTCTAGGCCCATGGCCCCGCTGCCGGCAAAAAGATCCAGAAAGGACAGGCCCGTCAAATCCTGGCCTAAAAGATCAAAGAGGGCTTTGCGGACCACATCTTGAGTGGGACGGATGCCCTTGGGCATGAAGAATTTACGGCCTTTGTATTTACCACTGATGATTTTCATAATTTTTAAGCTATCAGCCATCGGCCTTCAGCCATCAGCAGTTTATCAGCCTTTAACTGAGAGCTGAGAGCTGAAAACTATTTCACCCCGCTTCCACCATTTCCAAGTAATGCGGGTAACGCTTTTGAATGGTTTCCCTTATAGCATGATGCGCCATTTCGCGCAACTGCGGATCTTGATGAATCAATTCCTTAGCCTCGGCACGTGCGATCTCTAGAATATCAATGTGCTTAACCGGGTTCGCCACTTTCAATTCATTGAGGCCGTGCTGATGGCGTCCGAAATAATGGCCGGGGCCGCGGATCAAAAGATCTCGCTCGGCAATCTTAAAGCCATCCGTCATTGAAAGAATCGTCTCCAGCCTCGCCTTGCTCTCTTCGGTCTGGGGATCCGCAATGAGCAGGCACAAGGCATCGTCTTTCCCACGCCCAATGCGGCCACGCAGCTGGTGTAACTGGGCGAGGCCGAAACGCTCTGCGTGCTCGATGACCATGACATTGGCATTCGGCACATCGACGCCTACCTCCAAAATCGTGGTGGCGATGAGAATGTCGATGTCCTTATCTTTGAATTTCTGCATGATGGCCGTTGTATCTTTACGCTTCATTTGCCCATGCACCAGGCCTAAGCGAAGGCCTTTAAATTCTCCCTTTTGCAAATCGGCAAACATTTTTTGCGCGGCCTTCAAATCCAATTTTTCTGATTCCTCTACAAGCGGATAGACAATATACGCCTGCCCCCCTTTTTTTACCACGTCGCGCACGATACGGTAGGCCTCGCTCACTTGTTCTTCGGAAAAAACCTTAGTCGTAATTTTGCCGCGGCCGGGCGGCATTTCATCTAATAGCGAAACGTCCAAATCGCCGTAGAGCGTCATGCACAAAGTCCGCGGAATGGGTGTGGCTGTCATAATCAAAACATCCGGATTCGTCCCCTTCGCCGATAAAAGCGCCCGCTGCCGCACGCCGAACTTATGCTGTTCATCAATCACCACAAAACTTAAATTTTTGAAATCCACGTGCTCGCTTAAAAGCGCGTGCGTGCCGATCACAATATCGACTTTCCCATCCTTAACATCGCGTAAGATACTATCATGCTCCTTTTTAGAAATATTGCTTATGAGCAAACTGATAGCCGGATGAACAGAATCCGCAAACTCTTTTAAAAATTCATTGATTTTTTCATAATGCTGGCGCGCCAGGATCTCCGTCGGGGCCATGAAGGCGGATTGAAAACCATTACGGAAAGCCGCCATACATCCAAAAAGCGCCATCACTGTTTTCCCTGATCCCACATCGCCCTGCAGCAAGCGCAGCATCGGCGAATTCTGCGACATATCGCGCGTGATTTCGCTGATCACCCGCTGCTGCGCTGCCGTTAATTGGAAAGGGATGAAATGAATAAATTGCTCAACTAACGCCCGATCGACGTGATGGGCAATGCCGGCTTTTTGAACAATGCTCATCCGCCGCAAAATCACGGAAATTTGAAAAAAGAAAAATTCTTCAAAAGCAACGCGCCTGTGCGCTTCCTCCTGCTGTGCAAAATTCTCCGGAAAATGCAGAGTCTGGAGGCTGCGCCGAATATTCGGCAGGCGGTATTTATTGCGCAAATACACCGGCAGTAAATCAGGCAGTTCCTCGATGTGCCGGCCCAGACAATTTTTTAAAACCTTGCGAAGGTACCGCTGGCTCATCCCTTTGGTGAGCGGATAAATCGGCACGATTCGCCCCGCACTTAAATTGTCTTCCGTCTCATCGGAGATAATCTCATACTCCGGTGAGACCATCTGCAGATGGTTTTTGTATACTTCCACTTTGCCGTAAAAAATCGCCTGCGTGCCCATTTTAAAATAATGTTCCAAATAAGGCTGATTGAACCACACGCACGCCAAACACCCTGTGCCGTCGTCAATGACAATCTCAAATACCCGCTTTTTGGTATACCATGTCCGCCGCCCGGCGCCCGTGAGCACTTTTCCCTTTATCACTTGCGCCTCGCCGACTTTCACTTGGGCAATCGAAAGCATCTGGCTGCGGTCTTCATACCGCCGTGGGAAAAAATACAAAAGATCTTCGACAGTGGTAACGCCGAGATTGGCAAAAAGTTTGGCGCGCGCCGGCCCCACGCCTTTGATGTATTGGACCGGAATGTCGGATAAATTTTTCATAAGTGGGTCACAAGGTCACAACGTCACAAAGTCACAGGCGTCCAAAGCTTTTTCATGTGACGTGTGCCTCTGTGACCTTGTGACATGTATTATTTCAATAAAAATACCCCTACAATAACAAAAACCATGCCGCTGGCTTTGGCCAAAGTTAATTTCTCTCCCAAAAATAACACGCCCAGCAAAAAACTTAACAGCGGATAAGAAGCACCGATCGGGACAACCTGGGAGGCCTCGCCGTGTTTTAACGCATTATAAAAAAATATTTGGCCGATAATGCTGGCCAAAAAACCTCCAGCGACCAAATATCCCCAGGTTCCCAGGCCCTGGCCCAGTGTGGCTTTCACTCCCTCCATCTGCCAAACACCCAAAATCATCATTCCTAACATAACGCCAAAACTGCGGTAAAAGAGGCCGGTCATTGCTGGGATTTTGCTTAATCCTAGTTTTTCCAGAATCGGAGCGAATCCCCAGGTGAACGCCGCCAGCAATGCCCATAGATATGGCTTCATAAGTAATCCTTTCTAAAATTTAAGGTAACAAGGTACTGGCTCTGCAACGCCAATAAAAAAAGACAGGATTGATAAACCTGTCTTTTTATTTTGCCATCATTATAGAGGAAAATTACCGCATACGGCTTATTTTTTTCGCCAGCTGCGATCGATACCCTTTATCGAAAACTTCGTTAAAATCATAACCATTCCGGAACTGGTCAACGCAATCGTCTTCGTTTTTATTGAGCACGCGATTTTCCACGAGGTTAAAAACAATGTTGCCGATATCTTCCGTGCTTCTCACCCCCCAATAATCCAGCACCGGTAAGGTCATGGGCCCAAATCTTTCTAAAAGCAGGTCCTTAATCCCTTCCAGCAATTCTTCACCGGTCACATGCTTTATCCGTTGGAATTTTTTCTGCGTATGAGAGAGGGCGTCCATCACGAAATCATACGCGTCGTAGGGGTAACGTTGATCTCGCTCGCAAATCTGTATAACAATGTCGCGCGAATTCTGATTCATGTGAATTTATTTTAACACAAATAGTAAAAGTTCAAGAAAAGTTTTAAAAAAAATTCGATCGCTGGCTGAGTCATATTCTTCAGGAAAATTTAGGAATAATTCGGAATAATTTCTAATGCTTTTCGAAACATTTTTTGCCATAATAGCCGCATGTGCTTGTTTTCCTTGAATAATAAATAGGACTTACGCGTTTGTCATTCCCGAATGCCTTTGTCGGGAATCCATTAGGCT
>CAYHTV010000010.1:0-31367 GCA_964359575.1 uncultured Planctomycetales bacterium | reverse complement strand
TCTCTTACAGTTTTCCTCGTCGAAATTATTCATATTAATTTGGACGTGCATGATGTTCGATGTATTTTTTATCCTCTCAGCAACCTCAGATAATCTTCTTGCGTCTGTTCTACCATCCGGGCAATAAAATCAAAAAAAGGTTTTTCGTCCTGATGCGCTTTTTCTAAAGATTGGATGTATTCACTGCGTAAAATCGGAGGAATCAGCGTAACAACGTAACCCGATTGGAGTAAAATCAAATTCATCAATAATCGCGCTAAGCGTCCGTTACCATCAATGAAAGGATGTATAAAAATAAATTCCTTGTGCGCCCAAGCGGAAAATTCGACAGGGTGCTTCTTTTTCTTCTCTTGCGTCATTTGACGAATGAATTTAGCCATTAAACCAGATACTTTGGCCGGCAATGGAAAACTGTACCGCGAACCCGAAACAAACACTTGAACTTTTCGATACTGCCCAGCATTTCCTTCATCAATACGCTTGTAAAACAAATGATGAAATTTTTTAATCATGTCTTCGGTGATTTTACTTTTTTTCACGAATTGATAGAGCAGATCATATGCCTCGCCATGTCCGATGGCTTCATAATGATCTTTTAAAGGTTTGCCGCCTATCGTAATGCCATCTTCCAAAACGACCTTTGTTTCACTTTCTGTCAGGGAATTGCCTTCCAAGGCATTGCTGGAATAGGTTAAGCCAACTTTAAAATAACCGCGAAGCTGTTTAAGGGCATGAATATCCAATGGTCTAAGTTTATCTATCTCTTTTTGCAGTGTGTCAATTTTTTTAAGTCGCTCTAGCATTTTAAAACCATCCCGCCGCCAGCGGTTTTCCGCCGGGCGTTTGATCCATACAAATATTCTTACTCTGGGTATATTCTAAAAGTCCTTCCATGCCCAATTCGCGGCTGAACCCACTTTGTTTGTAGCCGCCAAAAGATGCTTCGTTATAAAATCCGCCGTACGTGTTGATCCAAACTGTTCCGACTTGCAATTGTCCTGCCACTGCGTTGGCTTTGGTTAAATCCTTGGTCCATACACACGCCGCTAAACCATACTTTGTATCATTTGCCAATTGAACCGCCTCGTCTTCTGTTTTAAATTTCATAACCGCTAAAACCGGTCCGAAAACTTCTTCCTGTGCAATTTCAGATGAAGGATTTACATTTGTTAAAATCGTCGGCTCAATATAAAAACCATTTTTCAATTGCGCGCCGCTAGGGATTTTACCGCCGCAGGCAAGCTTTGCGCCGTCTTGAACCGCACGTTCAACGAATCCTAAAATTTTATCTCTATTTTGCTGACTAATCACCGGACCAAAACTCGCTTGATAATCCGTGGCAGGGCCAATAGTTAAAGCCTTTGTTTTTTCCACGAGCTTGGCTAAAAATTTATCATAAATTTTATCTTCCAAAAGTAGCCGTGACCCGGCCGTGCACATTTGTCCCTGATTCATAAAAATGGCGGACATCGTACCGCCAATAGCCGCCTCAAAATCACAATCACTAAACACAATATTCGGCGATTTACCACCGAGTTCTAAACTTATTTTCTTAGTTGTACCACTGGCCAACTGCATAACCTCTTGTCCAGTCTTTGTCCCACCGGTAAAACTGATCATGTTGACGTCTTTATGAGTCATGAGAACGCTGGCGGCATCATGATTTGTCGTTGCAATAATATTGACCACACCATCTGGCAACTCTGCTTCCTTCATAATTTGTGCCAGCTTCATAATGGAAGCACACCCTAAAGAAGACGGTTTAAAAACAATTGTATTACCGGCGATCAATGCCGGCGCCATTTTCCAGGCCGCCATAATCAAGGGATAATTCCAGGGAATAATACAGGCCACCACCCCCATCGGCTCAAAAAAAGTAATACTTTTAACCGGCGCATCAATTTTATTTTCACGGTCCTTCAATGGCTCATCGATATTGCTGAAATATTCAAAACAATCCGCGGCCGTCGGAACATCGATAAAATTTGACTGCTTAAGTGTCTTGCCACATTGAATGGATTCTAAATCCGCCAATTCTTTGGCATATTTTCGAATGAGTGACGCAATCTTTTTTAAATAAATTCCCCGCTCAGCCACACTCATGCCCGGCCACTCCCCACCGCTGAATTTCCGCTGACCAGCGGAAATTGCCTTTTCTATGTCCTCTTTACTTGCATCCGCCACTCGCCCAAACACCTCTCCCGTTGAAGGGTTGATAAGTTCAAAATATTTTCCTGAACTTGATGGGACAATTTTCCCATTAATTAGTAAATCAAATTGTTGTGGTTTAACCGCCAGCATATTAAATTTACTCAACAGGTACCTCTGTCCCCGACTTTTTCTAAGCATTCAGTGGAAGTCTGGACTGTTCGTTCCCGTTATTCAACGGGAACTCGTTGCCATAATTCAAAAATGCGGCTGCAAGGCGCATACCATTTTGAAATTTTCGCAAAGTCCCCCCGCAGACTCATTTTCTTTTGGGTTGTGGCGACGAACGGATCAATCTCGCGGTTAAAAACTGCCCGCCAAACATTTTCCGGTGCAGAAATAAGAAATTCGGCATTTGTGTCATGGCCCACTTTTGTAATCCGTCCCTGATCAAACACAAAACTGTACGTTTTTCCCGTCTCATCCAACTGCACCGCCAAATCCATGGTCATGCTCGTTTTAACGCCCATATCCTTCAACTGCTGATCAGCATTTACGAGCCGCACAATTTCATTGATCTGCTCCTGGGAGAAAAGTTTATATTTTTTATTTTTTGTTTCTTTTTTTTCTTTAGTCTGTCGTCTGTGGTCTGTCGTCTGTCGTCTTATGTAAAGCCTGCTAATCGCATCGATTTTGACTGCATCCTCCAGGCATTGAATCAAAAGAAAACAATCAAACAAATTTTTCCCCATCGCAACGACACCGTGATTCTGCAAGACCGTAACGTTATTCACCCTAAGTCCGGCGATAACTGGTGCCGCATCGGTTACTGATGGTGTCAGCTGCGGAATGGATTTCACTTCCCCCAAATAAAATTTCGATTCAAAAATTTTAGGGATTAACACATCATTCTCGAGAAAATACGCATTGGTGTACGTTGTGTGCGTGTGGATCACGGCCTTCACCTCTGGAAAATTCCTGTAAATTTCCGTATGCAGCAAATTTTCCGTCGAAATTTTTCCCGCCTCCAAGAACTCCCCCGAAGTCTTCAGCAAGAGGATATCCTTTTCCTGCAAAAGCCCCAAACAGGTGCTGTGCGCCGTCAACAAAACCTTTTCATCATCGACACGCACGCTGATGTTGCCATTAAGACCACTGGCAAGGTCTTTTTCCCACAGCACCCGGCCTATGGCGATGACATCGGTTTTTAAATTTTCAATGACAGCATCCATTAGCATAAACCTCGGAAATATATTGAGCCGGCACCCATTCGATAAGCGGAACGTAACCTTTCACGCCCTTAGGCGCGACCCGGATACCGTTAAAGTTAAGGATATCCTTCTGCGATCCCAAAAAACGCATTTTTACCGATGCGGGATATAAATAAACTGGAATGCCGTGCTTTTTCCCCAAAACACCCAAAATCAAGGCTCCGATATCGCACACCGCTCCTTCGTTATCTGCGTCCTGATAAGACAGCCACACTTCTTTGACCAAATTTTTCTTAAATAAAAAACCCGCCATATTGTCCGCGATCAATGTCGGTGTGATTTTACGCTTATTTAATTCCTTTGATAAGACCTTCGCCGCTTTTAACGTAGGCCGCCCTTCGAGAATATAAATTTGCGTTTGCATTCTCTCTTTCAACAAATCAAACAATGAACCATCAACCACGCCTTGAACTAAGGTAACCGATTTGTATTTATTATCGCGCATCAATGGCCACCGTTTCAGTAATCAAATCATGCGGAACCACATCGAACCCGGGATAAAATCCCTTGACCTTGGCCTTGATGATTGCCTTTCGCTCAAATGTCAAAAGCTCTTTCTCATCACGGATCTCAATCGGGATATCATCGCCGCAGGCAATTTTATTCGATGGCTGCGTTAAAACGTAAAATGGAATTTCAAATTCTTTCGCCAAGACCGCGATTTGATACGTCCCAATTTTATTGGCAAAGTCACCATTGGCGCACGAACGATCCGAACCGACAATCACTTTATTGACGAGCCCATCGGCCATCAGCGAACCGATCGCGTTATCCGCAACGAGCGTGACATCAGCGCCCATTTTCTTTAATTCCCAGCAAGTCAGCTTAGTGCCTTGCAGATAGGGCCGGGTTTCCGTGGCAAAAAAACGCACTTTCTTTTTCTGCTGCCCGCAAATTTTCGCGGCCATGGCGAGTTCACCGCTGACATTGCAGTGGGTCAAAATACTGTCGCCATCTTGAATAAGTTTGGCAATTTTTCGCACGCGCTCTAAACGGCGGAAACGAATTCCCTCGAGATAGCCATGGATATTCTTTGTGACAAATGGAATCAGGTCTAAATTTTCAGTCATGGCTTTTTGGGCCCATCCGATAACAACGGAAGTCACCTCCGAAAACGGAAAGGTCGGCCGGCTGCTGTTCAGCGCCTGCGCGGTCTCTTCCATTTTTTTTACCAGCGCCTCGCGGGTCAGCAATTTACCGCGCTCCAATTCCAATAAAAACGTATTTAAGACCACCAAAAACTGCCCAAACGCCCGCGTCTTCATATCGCGAATCACCTTCATCGCTTCTTTAGTATTACGCACTTTGACGTAATAAATTTTTCTCGGAATCAAAGTTTCGTCAAGGACAAAAAGTGTTTTGCCTTTTATATGCGCCGGCCAAAATAAGGGGGATTCTTTGATATTATTCATAGTCAAAAGACCATCCTACACCTCCGATGTGTAGGATGGTGCCTTAAAAAAACCCTTTCTGAATATCCCGCCCTTCCAGTTTATCCACTAAATCAAGCGAAATTTTGACCAAGGCGCTCTCGGCCATGTAATAATTGGGATCGATAAAACCCATCTGGCCGGTGATGATATTGTCGCTCACCGCACAAACCGCGGTCGCCGGAATTTTGTAGAGCTGGCACAGTGTTAAGAATACCGACGTGACCATATCCACGATTATCGCGCCGTCGTCAATCGCCTGGCCGACGAATTCTTTAGTTTCGCGCAAAAGCGCGTCGGTCGTCCAAACTTTACCGCGGTGAACTTTTAGCCCTGATAGATTGGCCATCTCTTCTAAGGTATCGGTCAACTTTTTGTCGGATTCAGTTTTAAAGTCTGTGTCGACATAGTAGGGAGTCACACCGTCCCCGCGGACGGCTCCATCTACCACAACGATATCGCCCACGTTAATATCTTCCCTCAAAGAACCGCAGCTACCGATTCTAATCATGGCACCCGGCTTCGCGTTGCATAAAATCTCCGTGGTAATAGCCGTATCCGGAGAAAAACGGCCGCCATTGATTGTCGTCACCTTGGTGCCGCGATAATCTCCTGTATGCATCGTGTATTCCATAAAGGAAAAATTTTTAAGGACATTTTGCATTTTCTTGATGAGACTATCAGCTCGCTCTTTGGGGCCAGGAACAATGGCATACTTGCCAATATCCTGCGGACGAAGCTGCACCATGCCCATTAAATCTTTTCCGGTTAAATGAATGTCGCGTTTCATCGTTTGTGTCTGCATTTTAAATCTCCTTGTAATCTGTGCTATTTCTCTCTTTAGCTCTTCTTTATCCACTTTCCCGGTTCTGTTCTTTGGTAAATCTTCCCGCAGCTCAATACTCTGCGGCACTTTAAAATGAGCCAAATGATCTTTGGCAAAATAGCGCAAATCTTCAGACTTAAGTTGAAAACCTTCTTTCAAAACTACAAATGCCTTCACGACCTCTCCCCTCAGCTTGTCCGAGACCCCAATAACAGCCGCTTCTAAAACCGCCTCATGCTTCTGCAGCGCCGCCTCCACTTCCGGCGCAAAGACAATCTGCCCTCCCACTTTAATCATTTCTTTTTTGCGGCCCATAATATAAAGGAAGCCTTCTGTATCGAACCGCCCTAAATCCCCAGTGTGCAACCAACCGTTGCGGATTGTCTGGGCAGTCAATTCCGGGTCCTTGTAATATTCCTGCATAATAGTCCAACCGCTAATAATAATTTCACCGATTTGGCCCATGGGCAGTTCCTGCCCGTCATCACTCACGATTTTAATTTGACAATGCGGGGCCGGCTTACCGACACTAGCGATATTTTGACTTTCCTGCGGAGTGACCGTATTCGGCGGGCACGTCTCGGTCATTCCCCAGCCGTTTAAAAGTTTCGCGTTAGGACAAAATTTATGAAATTTTTCAAGAATATCTGGTGAGCTCGGCGCGCCAAAAACTACTACCCAGCGTAAGCTGGAAAGATTAAATTTTTCGATCTCTTTCATGGTGAGAATCGCCGTGTACATCGCGGGCACAATGTGAAAACACGTCACGCGGTACTGCATGATATTTTTTAAGAATTCGAAGGGATTAAACCGCTCCATAATGATAAGCGTAATCCCAAAAATGATACAATTTTGAATGTAAATAAGACCGGCGATATGACTTAAAGGAATAGCACAGAGTTTAATATCCCGATCGGAAAGATCGACAAAATATTTCATGGATTCGGGCGATCCCTCAAGGTGCTTGTAGGTGAGCAAAATCCCTTTAGGTTTTCCGGTTGTACCAGAGGTGTACATAATCAAGGCTGGATCAGCATCTTTAATTACGGTTGATGTTAGCTCATCATCAGCCTTTTCCATAATTTCAGTATACGAAAGAGCCCCAGCAGTCACTTCTCCTAAACAAATCACTTGCGTTAATGAACCAATGCTCCGTTTCATGTCTTCTAATGAAATATCTGGTTTGATCTTGGCGATAAGCAATTTCACTTCCGCATGCCCAAGACATGAAACCAATTCATCCGTTTTCAACATATAATCCATCGGCACGGCAACCGCGCCTAAACAAAAACAGGCCAGATAGGAATACGCATATTCTGGCCCGTTGGGGAGATAAATACCGACTTTATCGCCTTTTGAAACTGCGCAACTCTTTAGAGCATTGGCTAATTTAAAAACATTTCGCTTCAAATCTAAGAATGAAATAAGCTGTTCTTTAGAAATAAACGCTGGCTTCGCAGCATACTTTTCTGCTGTCTTTTCAATAGTGTTTCGTATATCCATTTCTGTATCCCTAAGCAAGCATTGAGTTTTTGCTTACAAAATACAAACTAGTAAAATTTTACTAGTTAAATTGTAATATACGAAAAGTATTTGTCAAGAAATAAGTTAGGTATTATTGATACATTTTAAGGAAAGGAGCTTTAGTTTAGGATTTCAATCAAATTAGAAATCGAAAGGATTTCAGCATCTACGAGGTCGACATCGTGTTCTAGGATAATGGAGAGGTGTCTTTTGGGTGCTTTCATGTTCTTTTGAAGATTTTCCAGATCGCGCTTAATCCGCTTTAGAAAAATGACCCTGGCACGCAAACGGCGCTGCGCGATTTTCTTATCCACATAATCTAGAAAATACAAAGAAAGATCAATGTTAAAATACGGCCGTTCAATGGAAAGAAAGCTCTCAGTGATCAAATGATCAAAAATTTTTCCCCCCTTCGGAGTAATGCTATAAACATATTTTTCCGGCCATTTCCCCTCCCGGCCGACATCCTTATTGATAAGGCCAAGCTGTTCCATCTTTTTCAAAGGATAATAGATGGACTTGATTTTTAGCCCGACAAATGGGAAAAGCTCCTCCTCAATTTGGCGCTTGATTTCGTAGCCGTGTTTCGGCCCTTCCATTAAGAGCCCCAAAAAGAGCAGTTCATGCTCAATCATTTTACCGCCTCTTTAAAATGCTGGCTTAATTCGGGAAAAATAATTTCGGATGCGGTCCGTTTGGCGTTAGTACTTAAGGAAGAAATATCGATTTTCACCTTGCCATGGTCTAAGGGAGAAAAGAAGACCCCCACTTCTGTGCTATCCACGCTTCCGGGGAGGTTGTAAATCACGAGGTGCTTTTTGCGTATATCCTTGATAAAAACCGTAAATTTTTTTGTCGTTAAAAGCGCTTCCGCTGTACGCCGGGCATCGTCCATCTCCGCTTCCGGAGGAGTTACATCAACAGGAGGATCCCCCACCACCAGCCCTTTTTCCGCCAGTTGCTTTTCCGCAAGTTCCTTACGCTTGGGTTCAGCATCGGCATCCCAGTCTCGGCCTAAAGATACCGTTGCGTTAAAGCAATCCTCAAAACTGCAATAATAGATTTTGCTGATGGCGGTTGACCGTGCCTTTTCGAGCGCCCGTGTGGAAGAACCCCAAACAGTCCGGAAAGGTTCCGCTGCCTGGTCAACGAAACCCGCGCAGCCGCTCAAAAATAAAAAGAAACCCACAGTAAAAATATAATAAATGCTTTTGTGCATCGCATTTTCCTTAAAGTTAACGTGATCTCAATACAATTCTTCCCCTCCCTCGAGAGACTGGGACAGATGAGCTATTTTGGAAAATTTTAAAAATTTTTACTCCATTTGAAGCCTGGATCCCCGCTTCCGCGGGGATGACATCCTTATTTTTGTCATTCCCGCACAGGCGGGAATTCACTTTTAAAAATCGAATACCCATCTGACCCAGTCTCTCACAGGCGGGGAATTCCCGCTTATTGACCTTTGTAGAACCAAAAGAATTGAGGTAGTCAATATTGGCCTTTGTCTCCTCAATGATAAATTCAAATTTTTTTCTTTAGTTGTACAAAGGCCCATAAATTAATTTGGACATACATGAAACGAAATATACGACATTATAAAGGCCCCTCATACTTCCCATGGAAAAATATAGAATTTGTTTTTTTGCTCTCCCTCTAGTCCGACAACCCTAAAATTTTCGATTTGATATTTTTCTTGAAAATATCGAATCGCTGTCGGGCTGAACTGCTGGAAGCGATGCTTGACTTCTATTGGCAGAACTTTATTTCTTTGTTTCAAAATAAAATCGATTTCCTTCCCGTCAGTTGTCCGCCAATATAGTATATTGTCTTTCTGGTACTTTTTGACTAATTCTGAAAAAACAGTAGTCTCGAAGACATTTCCAGCCATTTCTTTAGGGAGGGTTTTAAGCCAAAGCATCTGTAACAAGCCGCTATCGTAAAAATATACTTTGGGTACTTTAAAGAGCTCAGAACGAATATTATTGTGATATGGCCGCACTAATTTAATGACATAAGTATTCTCGAGAATAAATAAATATCGTTCAATCGTTTGTTTAGCGATATGACAGGTGTTGGATAGCTCTGTGATGTTGATAAGATTTCCGCTTTGTGAAGCCAATATTTCTAATAGCTTGTTGAATTTATCGATATCTGTAATATCAGCTAAATCTCGAATATCCTTTTTGATATATGTATCGATAATTTGTTGTAAGTATCGCTCCTTTTTTTCAATATCTGGCGTAAGGACGATTTTGGGATATCCACCATAAAGGGCATATTCTTTAAACAAGGCTCGTAATTCATCTTGTTTTTTTACTGTGAAAACTTTTTCTTCCTCGAATGGATAGTCCTTAAATAATAAGAACTCTTGAAAGGATAAATTGAAGATTTCAAAATGGATGGTTCTTCCGACCAATGAATCCTTAAATTTCTTCTTGATTTCAAAGCTGGAAGATCCGCTGACGATTAACTTGATTTGTTTGTAATGATCGGTTAATAATTTAAGAAATGATGTGGGATTTGCCAGGTATTGAATTTCATCAATAAAAACGAATAAACGCTTTTTCCTTGAAAATTGGGATGAATTGACATCGAAGCCCTCCTCGCTAAGGTACTTGATAAACGCGGGTGGGCCTTCGTCTAGTATTTTAACAAATCGTGAGTCTTCCAGATCGATATAATGAGAACTCTCTCCTTTTTCATCTAAAGAGTTTTTAAGCCAATAAAGAATAGACGTCTTCCCTACCTGTCTGGCTCCGTGCAAAATGATGACATCATCCGTAGTCAAATATTCCCGGATATCCTCAATAACACCTCTTTTATAAATTTTTTCACTCATCATTTTAGCTCGAAGCCTGGAAATCTATCTAATTTAAAACCAATTAAAGTTTACTATATATTCAATATAAAATAAAGTATACTTTTATTTAAATTTACTCTTGGTGTCCATCTTATGAAATTTTGGCCCTGTTTTTGCCACAAAGAGGATATTTCGGTTTCCTTATTTCTCTTTGGACAATTTTTCCAAAAGAGGAAATAGATATTCCTCTTCCACATTCATACGATTAATAATCTCTTGCAGAAAATTCTGAAAATCTAACGGAAGCGAACGCGCGTTGCGGTCAGCCATTTCTCCGCTGTGTTTATCATAAAAGGTCAAAAATTGTATTTTGATATCCTTAAGATCATGCTCCAAAAACTCCACCAATTTATATGCGGGGCGGTCATTGACATAAAAACTGTACAATTGATCCAACAGCTTTTGGTCCTGCCGCGCCAAATGGCTCAATAATTGTTCATGAAGTCCGCGTAAAATCGGTTTGGCTTGATTATAGAAACGGGTCACATGCTGCAGTTGCTCAATAGTATGCAAGATTGCATTATGCCCTGAACGAAGACTCTCAACAAGCTGCATGGCAAAAAATTTAACCGGCTCGGGGCTTAACTGCTGCGTTGTCTAATTGAATCTTAAAATCCTCACAAATCTTTTCTAAGCCAAGGACGCGAACCCGGTTCTTTTTTAATTCAGTTTGTAAAAGGTGCTCTTTCTGTGCGAAAAAATTATTAATTTCCTTCAGCTTATTGATCTGTTGCTCAAAGACCAGCTGTTCTTGCTGACTCTGCGCAATTCTTTCCTGCTGTGCCTGCAGTTGGGCAACTTCCAACTCCAAAGATTTGCTGCGCGCTAAGCTTTCCTGCAGCTTTTGCTCTTCCTGCTGTCTGGCCTTCTGCACTTCCTCCATTTCCTTAACGGCTATGGAACCCTGGGTCGCTTGATCCTGCAAGGTTTGATTTTTGGCCTTCAGATTTTCCAGCGAGATATTCAGCTGCGATAATTTTTCTTCGCTCGCCTTGCGCAGCGCCGCGATCACATCCAGCGCATTTTGGGCCTGACCATCAGCCTTGGCATATAACGCCTGCAATTGCTCATCGAGCTCAGCGAGCTGTGTTTGATACTGTCCCTGTCCGGATTTAAGATCAATAATTTCCTGCTGAGCCTTAGCGTTGAGTTCCTCGTGAAATTTTTGGGCCTGCTGTAACGCAGCCTGGGTTTCCCCGGCCTTTTTTTGAATTGACTCTAATATGGATTTTAGCTGATTTTCGCGCAGCTGCGCGGCGGCTAAGTCATTCTTGGCCTTTGCAAAATCTCGCGCACTGAGGCGCGAGGCCTGGACCATCCCGCGGTAAATAAACGAAACCCCCAGAATAAAACAGATAACAATGAGTAGTGTTAAAATGTAAATAACCATAAAATTTTACCGCGATTTTCTTTTAAAGATACGCGTGGTGCTTAAGGTATTGGACGTAGTCACGGACCGCCTCTTCCAAAGGCGTAAAAGATTTCTTATAGCCATGCTGCCGTAATCTTGCCATATCCGCTTCGGTGAAATATTGGTATTGGGCCCGCAGATGTTCCGGCATGTCGATGTATTCGATATGCGCGGGTCTGCCCACGGCCGCAAAAAGAGATTTAGCCAAATCATTCCAAGTCCGCGCCTTACCACTGCCTAAGTTAAAAATCCCGTTTACTTTTGGATTTTCTAAAAAAAACATCACCACATCCACCGCGTCCTTCACATAAATGAAATCCCGTTTTTGCTCGCCATCCGCATATTCCTTTTTATACGACTTAAAAAGCGAAATCTTTCCCTCACGGATCAAGCGCTCATAGGCTTTGGCAATCACGCTGCGCATTTCGCCCTTGTGGTATTCATTGGGGCCAAAGACATTAAAAAATCTTAAGCCCGCCACTTGATTGATAACCGCATGGTCCAAAACCCATTCATCAAATTTCTGTTTAGACCGGCCGTAAAGATTCAAGGGCTTACAGCGTCGAATAGTGGCCTCGTCATCTTTATAACCGCAGCTTCCGTCACCGTACGTCGCCGCGGAACTCGCGTAAATAAACCGCACCCGGTGCTCTAATGCCCACTGCGCCAAAATCCGCGTATATTCATAATTATTCTCTTCGTAATACTGGGCGTCCTGCAGCATTGTCGAACTGCAGGCCCCCATATGAATCAACGCTTCGACCGGAACATTGATTTGCCGGCCTTTAACAAAATTTAAGAATTCTCTCTTATCGACAAACTTTTTAAATTTTTTATTTTCGAGATTGCGTTTCTTGGATTCGTCATTGAGCTGATCAACCAAATAAATATCGTCCCAGCCAAGCGCATTCAAACGTGAGAGAATACAACTCCCGATAAAACCAGCCGCTCCTGTTAAAATGATCACAACTTTAACCCCAAAACTTTATGGATTCGATTCCGAAAGAATAAAATGCGCAATATCTATGCCAATCGCGAGGCCTAACGCGCGATAATCACAACCATTTTGCTGCGCCGTTTTGCCATGCACAAAGTGCAGGATCACCTTACCCGTTCGCGGATCGACAAGGTCACCCTCAACGGCTAAAGACGCCACAGCCCGCCTCCATAATTTCAGCCCCCGCGTCTTCTTCCCTAAACTCGTCACATGACCTTCCACAATCAAATCCGCACGCTTTTTTTCCGTTGGGAATACCACTTTCAAAGATGTTGAATTTTCTTGTAGAGTTTCCGAAATACCCTTTAAAATCATTAAGGCAATTTTGTCCAGCTGTGCACTGGCTTCCACATTTGTCCCTGCCTTAAACGGCGCAATGGCAACATTTCCCCCTTGCTGCAGACGTCTTCGATCCACCACTCTCCCATCATCGATGAGGGCAACTGCCTTTTCAGGTAAAATTTCCATTGCGGGATGTTTTCTCGGATCACCGCTTGTCTGCCGCAGCCAAGAACAACCAGTACTACTCAAAAAAA
Organism: uncultured Planctomycetales bacterium; assembly: GCA_964359575.1. GTDB lineage: Bacteria > Omnitrophota > Gorgyraeia > Zapsychrales > GWA2-47-8 > 2-02-FULL-48-11. Next base: position 18,364 of record CAYHTV010000010.1, on the reverse strand, counting down.
ATCCGATAACGCAGATAACGTAACACCATCTCAGATGCATAATAGTCAAATCTTAACATAGCAGTATCCGCCGCTCAAGCGAATTCAAAAATTTTATGGACGAAGAGGTGCGAAGAAAAATGATTATTTAATAAAAATTTGTGACATCGCGGGGATATTGAGTTCTGCGGTCGGCCGGTAAAAATAATACCCCTGGCCGGCATCGATTCCTAAATCGATGAGGGTATCCCACTCCTTTTTTGTTTCGACACCTTCCGCAATGGAGATAATATTGTTTTCTTTGCAGAAAGCGACAATGAACTTGATAATACTCTTCTTAAATGAATCCGTATCCAAATCGCTCACGATGTGCCGGTCGATTTTAACTACTTCGGGCTTTGTCTCAACGATAGACTCTAAACTGGCAAATCCGCCGCCGACATCATCCACCGCAAAGCGAAAACCGCATTCCCGGTATTTTTTTAAATGCTCATAAAAAAGTTTATAATTGGTAACCCTGGATCGCTCCGTAATTTCCAATATCACATGACTCGGCGGGATTTTATGATCTGCGAAGATTGACTGAATCGTCAAAAACCGCGGCCCTTCGATGAGGTAAGGATTGCAATTGAGAAATAATTTTAGCTCCGCCAACTGCGGGGCTGCAAGCGTGACCGCTTTGCGCCAGCACAGGATTTCCAGTTCGGTATAAACACCGTATTTCAAGGCCGCACGAAACAACAATTCCGGATTGGACAACGCGCTATTGATGACCGGACGGGTAAGCACTTCGATGCCAAATAGCTTTAAAGGCTGCAAAAAATAGATCGGCTGAAAAAACGGGACAATCAATTCTTCATCCAAAATTTTCCGCAACTCCAGGACAACATCTTCTGCGTTTATATCGTGCACGTCGGATTCCGGCAGAGTTCGCCGGCGCATGACTGCCTCCATACGGGCAATCAATTCCTCATGCTCGAAAGGCTTGGTCAAATAATCATCAGCGCCTAAATACAGGCCTTCTATTTTATCTGCGAATAAATATTTTGCGCTTAAAATGATGATCGGGATATGGCAGGTTTCGCCGCTTTGTTTTAATCGCCGGCAAACTTCAAAACCATCCAAGTCCGGCAGGACCAGATCTAAGAGAATAATATCAACGCTGGAGGTTATTTTTCGAAAGGCAGCTTGGCCGGAATTTGCCACGTCAACTTCATATCCGCGTGTCTCCAACAAAAGCTTCAACATCTGCGATACGTTAATGTCATCGTCCACCAAGAGCACTTGCCTTTTTTCTGTGAGGGTATGAGGCATCTCTATCCTTTGTTTCTTATCCTATTATAAGTATAGGCCGCCGACGAATATAAAACAAGCTTGGAAGGCTGCAAAAGACCTCTATGTCGCATTTCTGCGGATACTCATTCCGTTCACAACTCATGATATTACAAAGACTTGCAAATATCTAAAATATAATATCAGCGTGCGTATTCAGCAAAATAATAGCTTATGCCGTTTTCACTGCAAGGCGTGGATTTAAAGGCAAGTTGAAAATCATTAGTAAAATTTGGGAAAAACGCATCACACGGAAAGGTTTGTAAAATATGGGTCACATAAAGCTGCCGGCAATTCGAGGACTGAATGGCGGTTTGAAAAATTTGCGCGCCGCCAATGACAAAAATGGATTCAATCTGCTTTTCCAATTTCTTATTCTCGGCAAGACTCAATGCCGCCGGCAGATCTCCTGTCTTGATCACTCCTTCAGGGAAATTAAAATTCTTATTTCGGGTGAGGACACAATTGATTCTTTTCGGTAATGGCTGAAACTTTTCCGAAATCGACTCCCATGTCTTGCGGCCCATAATAACCAAATTATTTTTGGTCGGGTCTTTGACCTGGCATGTTACATCTTTAAAATGTTTCAAATCCCCAGGCAGATGCCACGGCAACCGGCCGTCTTTACCGATACCGTTTTGCGCATCCATAGCAACAACGAGGGAGAAGGGGATCATAACAGTCACAGGTCACAAGGTCACAAAGACACACGTGTCTGCCATGTAAACATGAAAGCCGAAAAGATAACTTGTGACATGTGACTTTGTGACTTTATTTACACCGCAATCGGAAATTTTATAAAATCGTGGTGCTGATAATTGATTAATCGGATATCTTCAAAAGCAATATCAAAAATATTTTTCTTTGCCACTTTAAGCTGCGCAAGCGGTTTGCATTCTCGCTGCAGCTGCAGATGTAAACCTTCCACATGGTTTAAATAAATATGCGCGTCGCCCAATGTATGGATAAATATGCCGGGCGTTAAATCACATTCCTGGGCGATCATGGTCAACAACAACGCGTAACTGGCAATGTTAAACGGCACGCCCAAGGCCACATCCGCGGAGCGCTGGTACAATTGGCAGTCCAAACGGCCGTGGGCGGCATAAAATTGAAAAAACACATGGCACGGCGGCAAGGCCATCCGTTCTAAATCAGCGACGTTCCAGGCATTGACAATGATGCGGCGGGAATTAGGATTTTTTTTGATCAGATCAATGGCCGTCTGGATTTGATCGATATGTTCTTTGCGATAGGTCTTGGCACGCTCATCCCAAACAAATTTCTCCCATTTTCGCCATTGATAACCATAAACCGGACCTAATTCGCCCTGCGGATCCGCCCAGGCGTTCCAAATGGGCGTGTAGGCTTTTAGGCCGTCATTGATATTGGTTGACCCTTTCAAAAACCACACCAATTCCCGGGCCACGGCATCAAACAAAACCTTTTTTGTCGTCAGGATAGGAAAACCATCCCGCAGATCATATTGGGTCTGGTAACCAAATACCGAGATTGTCCCGGTGCCGGTGCGGTCTTCTTTTTTCTCTCCGTGCTCAAGGATATATCTTACTAAATCGAGATATTGTCGCATAATATAATGCTTTCAGCCTACCGATGTCAGCTGTCAGACATCAGCAGCTTCCCGCCTTTAGCTGAGAGCTAACGGCTGATGGCTGTTAGCCAGGTTGTTTATTTGCCACATTTTTATGCTGTATTCGCTCACCATCCGCTGGGTATTAAAATAGGCGCTAGCCTTAATGCAATTGATCATTTTATCAATCCAAGGGCTTTGGGCATTCACCTGTCCGTCATAAAATGTCTGATAATACAACCGGATGATTTCATCCAAGGTCTGACATAAAGCCCGCGCATCCTCATCGAGGCGCAGATTACTTTCATTGCCAATATCCGGGCCCTGGTGCTGATAGCCGAAAATCCAGCCGATATTGTCGTTGGCTGCCTCCACCACCCACCCGTCTAAGGTCGTCAATTGCACGACGCCATTAAGAATGGCTTTCATGCCGCTCGTTCCCGAGGCCTCGAAAGGCGGCAAGGGATTGTTGAGCCACACGTCAACGGAGTTAGTGAGGAGTTTCCCAAAGTACGTATCATAATTTTCTAAAATGAGCACGCGGATCACACTGCGATGCTCATTCAAGCGGTCAATGTGATCCAAAATTTCCTCAATATGCGCCCCGCCGATGTTGTCATTGGGGTGGGCTTTCCCTGCTAAAACGATTTGCAACTGCCCCACGTCGTTTGCCAATTTGATGATCTGTTCAATGTTATGAAAAATCAAGGCCGGCCGTTTGTATCCGGCGATGCGCCGCGCCCAGCCGATAGTAAGCACATTGTCCTTCAAACGCCAATTTTTCAAAATTTCCATCAGGCGCTTTTTATTTTCTTGATGCGCCCAAAAAAGATTCCGGCGGAAAACATCATCGGCGCGCAATTTTTCCACGTTCACTAAACCTTGCGGGTTCTTGCGCCAATCACCAAGAATGCTTTGGTAGCGGTCAAATAATTGTTGGAAGCTGTCTGATATCCAAGTATGCATGTGCACACCATTGGTGATGGACCGAATTTTATGCGCGTATGCCGGAAACTGCACATGCATCACTTCCCCGTGTTTTTGGGCAACCGCATTGATCTTGGAACAATTGTTGAGCGACATGTAGGTCAAATTGATCTCATCCGATGAGGATTTCTCTTTCCCGTACAATTCTGCCGCCTGGATGTATTCCGGCCCTAAAATTTTTGCCGCATCATGGATTTTAAAACGATCATGCCCCGCCGCAACCGGCGTATGGCAGGTAAAGACAAACTGCCTTTTAACCTTCTCCATCTGCGCCTTATCGGGAAGAGAAATATATTTTTCTAAAAGCGCAAACGCGGCATGGCCTTCGTTCAAGTGAAAACAGTCAATCTTATACCCCAAGCTCTCCAAGGCCTTCATGCCGCCGATTCCCAAAATTGACCGCTGAAAAATTTTCCACCACACCTCATCGCTGCGGTAAAGCTGATCGGTGAGCTTGCGGAAATGTTCCGGATTCTCCTTGAGCTTAGAATCCAAAAGGATCAAGGGGCAGGCATTTTTCCTATCATAACTGTACACATAATATTTCCACAGCCGCAGATGCAGCGGCCCTTCCTTGGTCGCAATCGTCACGATATTTTTTAAAGGGATCAGGCCCGGATAGTCATACGGGTCCCACGTCATCTCCTGAGGAACTTGCCCGTGTTTATACCAAAAATTCTGCTTAAAATATCCCTTGTTCCATAAGATGCCAAGCCCTACGAGTGAGATACCCAAATCCGATGTGCTTTTTAAAGTATCCCCAGCCAGGACGCCTAGTCCCCCGCCATAAATCGGGATATCCAGCATTTTATCGATATTCACTTTGAATAAATAATCGCACAGCCAATAATTGGAAAAGACTTGATGCGAAAAAAAATGATTTTCCTCGCTCATCGGCCGGCTGATGGACAGTGAATTGTAAATGCTCGGTGCCAAGCCGTATTCCATGGAAAAATAGGCGATCGACTTGACCTTATCGGATATAAGCGAATTCTCAATATCGAGGATGGGCTGCAGCGGAAAACCAAAATAAGTTTGGGGAGTGATATCTTTAGCGTAATTGGCGGAAAAATCCTGAATGGTTCCGACAAAATATTTATAAGTAAAAAGTGCTTCCTTCTTTATCACTGATTCCAAAACTAACTCCCTCCAGCAAATTCCTAAACCCTAATATCGAAGTCCAAAACAAATCCTAAATTATGGGCCTTTGTACAACTAAAGAAAAAAATTTGAATTTATCATTGAGGAGACAAAGGCCAATATTGACTACCTCAATTCTTTTGGTTCTACAAAGGTCAATAGAATCCTTGAAATTCCAAAGGTTTTGTTTCAGGCATTGGAATTTGAATTATTCGAATTTGTTTCGTCATTTCGGATTGGCGCACTCATATTTCGAATTTTAAAACGTATTTTATTATAACAAATTTATTTTGCTTGGATAGTTTTTTAGGAATTGTTTTGCCTCTGCGCTTGCCTTTGCAACCGCTGATAATTCTGGCTGGCCCAAAATTTAAGTGAACCGTCCGTATTAGAGGTGATAATAAAGGCGGCCCACTCTTCACCAAGGGCATCGATCACCCGCAATCCAGATGGTGGATCCAAGATACACAAAGCCGTTGCCATGGCATCGGCATCGATCCCGCGGGGCGCAATGACAGTCGCGCTCAAAATTCCCTTCGCCGGATAACCGGTGACCGGATGAATAATGTGTGTCCATTCCTGACCCTCAATCATAAAGTATTGCTCATAATTGCCAGATGTGGAAACCGCTTTATCGCTCACTTCGATTACACCGATAATTTTTGACCGGTCATGAGGATTCTTAATCCCGATCCGCCAGGGCTTATTGTGGCAATTATATCCGCCGGCATAAAATTCGCCACCGGCATCAATAAGAAAATTGGGCAATCCATGGGATCGCAAAATGCGCGCGGCCTCATCCGCCGCATAGCCAGCGGCAATACCACCGAGATCAATCTGGGTTTCAGGATGCCTGATTTGGATCTGATTATTTTCTAATAAATTCAAATTCCGCGGCCCCATGATTTTTTTTACACGTTCCACTTCGGCACGCGATGGCAAACGATTGTTCGCTGCCGCTTTCTTCCACAATTGACTGAGCGGCCAGACTGTAATGTCAAAAACACCTTCACTCAATTGATGAAAATATAACGCCTGTTCAATCACATAATATGTATCAGCACCGATCGCAACAGGCACTGAAAAGGAATTATTGACTTTAATGACATCACTGCGATCGTCATAAATATTCATCCGCCATTGTATTTCCTCTAACCTTTCCCAAACCGCCGCCGCCGCTTTTTTAAATCGGTCTTTTTGCCCGCGTTCATAACAGATATCCAGCGTTACAACCGTGCCAAATAGTAATTGAGAATGACTGTATTTCAAAAATACCGGCAAGGCGCGCCAATAACTTCCCGCTGCGAGTGCAATAAGCAAAACCAAATACAGCCAGCGCTTGTTTTCTGATACGCTCTGTGCCACCGCCGCGTCCCCTTTCTCAAGATTATTTTTCACAGCATAGGAAAGCATAAAACTTTCCTAGAGGAGTTTTCTTGAAAGAAATATGTCTGATGATATAATAGGGACAAATTTTATTCAACCCAAATTTTGCATGACATTTTAATTTGAACAGCTCACCACAGAAAAAAAATTACCCCCTAAACTCCTGGACGGAATGGTTTGACCGCTCAGCCCAATATTATAAAGATCCGTTAATGAAAATGGCCTATTATCTCGATGGGCGGACCGGGATTCCGGTCCCGCCTAAAGTCATGCAGGCAACCTACCGTGATATCTGGAGTAAAATCGAGGCGCAAAACTGGCATTCGCTCGTAGATGTGGGTTGCGGCGCTGGTTTATTTATTAAGAAATATGCCCCCTGTGTCAAAAATATCATCGGGACTGACGCATCTGTCCACATGATCAAAGCGGCACAAAAGAATAACCCGCAGAATCTATTTTTTGTCTGTGAAGCCGGCCGTCTTCCCTTCCCTGACCAACAGTTTGACCGGCTGCTCTGCTACGGTGTTTTTCATTACCTCCCTGACAAAAAAATGGCCGAGCAAACGATTGACGAATTCCGGCGAGTGGTAAAAAACGACGGCCTTATCTTAATCGGCGATGTGCTCGAATCACTGAACCCGGCGCCCCGATCGTCTGTCAGCAAAAAAAATATTCCTTGGTGGCCATCGCAGCTCAACCATCAATTGACTAAACTCAAAATTCCCCGGACCTTTTTTCTCGATTATTGCCGAGAACAAAATTACGTATGTGAAATCTTGGAGCAAAATATTCCGGGACGCGTCTTACCGGATACCCGCTACGACATCCGCATCCGCTTAAAAAAATGAAAACCTTACAAAAAGGTATTACAGCGGCTTTTCCACCCGGCGCCTTCCGGCTTCTCGCGCATATGCATCCGCATATCCGGATTTCACCGTTTACACCGCAGGAATGGGAAAAATTGTTAGCGGCTAAGGTCTCTGCCGCTTCGCGGATAGTGGAAAAACCAAACTTTTGGCTCGATGGTGCTAAAGATATACGATTCTTTAAAAACGGCCGCGATGCCTTGCTCGGTTGCCTATTGCAGCTGCAGTTAAAAAGCGAGGATGAGGTTTTAATCATCAAAACCACTGACGGGCCGTATGTGAGCAGCTGCGTCACTCAAACGATTGAAAAAGTTTGCCGATGGTCAATAGCCCCGATCTCCCAGCCACGGCTGGTATTGGTCATTCATGAATTCGGCTTTCCCTGCCCGGAAGAAAAAATAAAAATTTACCGCGATCGTGGGATACCTATCCTGGAAGACTGCGCTTATGCGGTGGGTTCCCGTGTCGAAGGCGCAAAGGTTGGGACGTTCGGTGATTACGCGCTGTATAGTCTTCCTAAATATTTTCCGATACCATTTGGCGGAATCTTAATAGCAAAATCAAAATCGAAAATCGAAAGAGAAGAACTGCGGATTTCCTTTGAAGAACAAAGATTGCTTCTTAAAACATTGCGCGCGGCTTATCCCAATATGAGAAAATGGAACAAAATCCGTTGGGAGAATTGGGACTATTTTGCCAAAATACTTTTTTTACATGGACTCTTCCCTTATTTCACTCTCAAGCCGAAAATTATTCCGGGGGTATTTTTAGCTAAAGTTCCTGCTGAATTTGCCGGTGAGACCGTTAAAATAAAATTAAATACGGCAGGTGTCGAATCCACCCAATACTACAATCAAGGCGGGTTTTATTTCCCAGTGCATCACAATTTGACGCCGTGGGAAAAACAATACATTGTGCAGTATTTCTTCGAGAGAAACCCCCAAGACAGCTAATCATTGTATTTCTTTATACCTAAAACACCCTGCCAAGTGGTCATTGACCAAACCCGCGGCCTGCATGTAGGCATAACAGATTGTTGACCCCACAAACGTAAACCCGCACTTTTTAAGATGTTCGCTCATCGCATCTGATTCTTTGCTTTTGGCAGGGAGATCTTGGATGCTGCGCCAGTGGTTGCGGATTGTCCGGTATTTGGTAAACTGCCAAATGTATTCATCAAAACTGCCATACTCTTTCTGAATTTTTAAAAATGCTCGGGCATTTTGGACCGTCCCAAAAATTTTAAGACGGTTACGGATAATGCCGGCGTTGTGCAATAGACTTTGGATTTTGCGCTGATCGTACTTGGCGATAAGGTGCGGGTTAAAATTGCTAAAGGCCTTTCTAAAATTTTCGCGCTTATGTAAAACCGTCCGCCAGCTTAATCCTGCCTGAAACGCATCCAGCACCAAATATTCAAAATGCCGCGCATCGTCATGCACCGGATTTCCCCACTCTGTATCATGATACCTCATCATGAGTTCATCATCACCCGCCGGCCAGCAGCTTGTTGGTTGGCTATTCATTGTTGCTTAGGTTTATCCCGTTAGAGAACGCAGTTCTCTAACGGGATTTATATCCTGGATAATAAAGCCGCACATGTCCCTGCAAAATACCCAAAGGCAGTTGTCCGGGAGCGGAAGGGTTTCCCACATGGCTATAAGTCAATAACGATCCAGCCGCAGGAAACACCAGTCTTGAAATTGAGCCTATTTTGCCCAATGACATGGTGATGACATTGTCCTTTTGGTGCTTTATAGTAAATTGCCACAATTGATTGACATCGTCTAGCGAATTGGCTTTTGTTGCTATTTTAACGATATTCGCGCCTTTTTGAACCGCCGCTTTAAAAATTTTTTCTAATGCCGCGGGCGACGGAGTGTTCTTAAAATTATGAGCGGAAACAATGATTGGCTTCTTATTTTTTCGGGCTAACTGAATGACTTTAAAAATGATGGGGGAGCTCAGCTCAATATCAAACGCGTCAACCAGCGGGACCAATGTCTGAAATATTCTCAATTTCACCGCATCGCTAATATGCGCCATCCCGCCTTCCTTCTTGGTATTACGAATCGTAAGGATTAAAGGGACACCTAATGCTTTACGCTTTAAAACATTCTCTTTAATATAATCCAGATCATAACGGCGAAACTGATCAATACGGATTTCCAGAACATCAATGCGCAAAGGCCTAAGAAGCGCATTAGGCTCTCGGTCGCTCACCACGAGAGCTATTTGGGGCACAGCGTTGAGTAATGTTTTGCCTATTTTGAGCATAATCGGCGATAGGAATTCCTAAGTTTAAAAAAAGTATACACTATTTTATGGGCCTTTGTACAACTAAAGAAAAAAATTTGGATTTATCATTGAGGAGACAAAGGCCAATATTGACTACCTCAATTCTTTTGGTTCTACAAAGGTCAATAGTAACCATTCACTAAAGAATTTTTGAATTCTTAAAGATATGCATTGAAATCTGCATACTCCATCCCCTACGCCAAATACGGATAAATAATACCGCTTCCCCAACGGACCATAAAATTGGGTACCCAGGGAGCAGTAAAAAGCTGCGTCATGGTTTTTAAAATTATTTTCCGGCTGTATTTGTAATGGGGCGGCGCGTACCCTAGATGGGTGATGTCCTGCATCTTGGCACCAGTGTGATTTTTGAATAAAATCAATCCATCCTGCTCGCAGCCGCTCGATCCCAAATCGATAAAATTCAATTTCAATTCCTTGGCCAACTTGATTCCTTCCCAGAAAAGAATATTATTGGGCCGCAGCTTAACCGCATCAAGCCGCGAGGTGTTAAATTTATAATATAACGTATCGCCGCAGACTAAGTAGATATTCCCGCCAATAAAGCGCCCCTGCGGATCAAACGCGCCGAGCAAAAACCCTTTCCCCTGCTCCATATACTCTTGCCAGATATAATCAAAAAAACGGTACGGCTGCGGAAAGAGCCGGTATTTATTTTTGCGCAAGCTAAGGTGCAGTTCATAAAATTTTTTCAACATGCTTTTATCACAGCGCGCGACCTTCACTCCGGCGCGCTCGGCCTGCTTCATTGCAGAACGAAAGGAATCGTGCGTTTTTTTCCAGACCCCCTCCAGCGAGTCGCGCACATCGAGGATATGGAAACGTTCCTTGCTCAAAAAATTCAACAAGGCATTATTCCTGATAACATCATCCCGCAAGTTACGGACAGCAATGCGATAGGCTGGATATTCTCCTTTCACATCTTCCCAAAATAGCTGCCAATCTTCCACGCTCTGCACATGGCAATCAAAATAATCGCAATACGAACAAACGCAAATTTTCCATTCCAGAAAATTTTTGACAACGGAATAAATCATATAACTCTCAATTGCTGCGTTTCGCTCTATATATTTTACAAAAATCCGGGTATTGTATGTCCTGCGGATCACCCGCAGCCACTCCGGGGACGAAAAAAGGTTGCGATGCAGATTGGGGAGTTTTAATAAAACAAACGCCTCATCCAGCGGCAAGGTTTTGACCAGGCTCATGGTTTTTCTTCCAATCCGTATTTGGCAAAAATCTCAATGAGGGGTTTCAAATCATAAATGCGTAAAACCCCATAACGATCATCTTTCTTATTTAAAAATTCCAGGGAACGGCGCAAGTTTTCATTATGCTCAAAAACAAAACGCTCCAAGATAGCATCATTAAAATGTTCAAATGTCTTAAGGGGCCGCAGACGACTGGTAACAAATTCCATATATGGAAGAAGCGGTGGAGCAAAACGCAGCTCATTGTCGGTATAAGAAACATAAACTTGCGGATCAATAATCAAATAACGGTAGCCCTGGGCATATAACGTGACAATGTCTTCCACGTTTTTCTTGACCCCCGTAATGTCATTGGGGTCAGCTACAAAAAGGTTTTGCACTTTGGGCTGAGTCGAGATAGCCTTGGCCGTCGGGTCTACTTTTTTAAGAAGATTGATCGAACGTTCATAATCAGAGCGCGCCCGCGCAACTCCTAAGGCTTTGGGAAGAAAACTGAAAATCAGCAATATACTGAAGCCCACGATTGCCCAGCGCCGCCATTGCTCTCTTCTTTCTTCAAATAAAAAATGCACCAGCGCCGCAATCGCCATGGCTAAAAACGGCAGCCCTACGCACAGATACCGCGCTCCCTTTTCATAAGGAAACGAAAAAATTCCCATCATCACAACGACCAGCAAAAACGGCAGCGCCTTCTGCCATTGGCGGCGCAGCAAAAAATAAATATTCCCCAAAAATAACACTCCCGCCAGCGCGCTATCTAATCGAAAAATATAATAAGGATAAGAAAAAAGATTAAATAAATCAAACTTCCCTTCGGCCATATTGGCCTGGTAAAACATCCAGCTAAAGGTCGTGACGGTATTGCCGCCGTCATCGATATTGCCGATCCCAAACACCGCGAATAAAAATATCAATGTGTGCCAAAGGAATTTACGAAAATTCAATCTCTCGCGCAAAACCACACTCGTGTACAATTCGATGAACCCAACCAAGACCGGCGCGATAATGAGGCGATAATTGGTAAAAAATACAGCAACAAAAAATAGCGATGAAATAACCGTGCGGACTCCAAAACGGCGCGGGAAAATATAAAAATAAACACCCCAGAGGAAAAAAAATGTGCACAGCGCCTCTTGAAATGCCAGCCGCGAGTAAAAAATATGACTGGGAAGAAGCGACAAGACCGCAGCGCTTAACAACCCCACCCGCTGGGAGTTATAATAACGTTTGGCGAAGAGATAAACACCTGCCAGTGTCAATGATCCCGCAACCGCCGAGACAATCCGGGGATAATACCATACGTCCAAGAGACCCAAAAAGGCGCGAGAATCGACGATGACAAACCATAAGGCCTTGCCGCTGTGCAAGGCAAAACGGATCAAGGCATAAAACGCGTCGTAATAATCTTTAAATCCGGTAAAATGATGCCCATCAATAAATTTCAACAGCCCTAAATTGTAATTGAGATACAAACCCTCATCGTAAAGAAAAAAATTGCTTTGCGCAATATTCCAGAAACGCAAAGCAACTCCCAAAAGCGCCGCGGCCAGCAAAAATACCAGCCATATTTTATCCCGCTTTGTTTCAAGAAAACCGTTCATCTATTTCTTAATCCCTAACCCTAAAAAAATTAAAGGCCGCAAAATACTCCACCATCCCGAGAAAGGCCGCATCTTGGTGTATCCTTCTTTTTTTGACGGATAAATTTTTGTGACGGGCACCTCGGTGACTTTATAACCGAGCTTGATGGCTTTATAAAATAAATACGGCTCTAACTCGTATTGCTGGAGCCATTCCTGATGTAGATTGATATTGGGATCACTGAGCAAAGAAAGGCGCACCGCGCGAAACCCGTTCGTACTATCCGATATTTTTCGGCCGGTGATCAACGAAAAAAGTAACGGATGAATAAGGCGCGTCGAAATTTTACGGTACAGCGGCATGTTCCCGTGCCCGCCGCCTGGCAGATACCTCGACCCTTGCGCAAAATCATAACCTTGCTCAATCGCATTTTTAAGCCGATGGATATCGATGGGATCATCTTTGTCATTTCCCGACACAAAAAAAACTGCTTCATACCCTTTCATCTTGGCATAATCCAAAATCTCACGGACGCAATAACCGGCGCCCATTTTTATGCCGTGATGCGCCAGGGTGATAGAGTCCCCAAGCGGAAAATTGGCCAGAGCTTGATCCGTTGAGCCATCATCAATGACAAAAACATCATAAAGTTGATAATCATTGTATTTCTGAAGGACGCGCTTAATTTTCTCGCCTTCATTAAAGGCGCAGGTGCCGACAAGGTATTTTTTCATGGATAATACTTGCTACGAGGATTAATAAGTATAGCCATTGTAACAGCTTTTACTTAATTGATAAATAGGGGCTGTTGATGGGCCATAAATCTTTGAACTATTTTTTGATTTCCCCAAAACCAAAATAGCCGCAAAGGATGAGAAACAATACCCCTCCTACCAGCGAGAGTTTCAAAGACAAAAAGAAAAGCGGCGGCGCAAATTGGAAAGTGACCTTATGCTCCCCGGGGCCGATAGGACAGGCCATAAAATTATAATTTGCAATATAAACGGGAGCGGGTTTGCCGTCAATAAAGCATTTCCATCCCTTGTCATAAGATTCAGCGAAGAGAAGCAATGACGGCTGGGTCACTGAGACCTCTGCCGCAACAACATCGCCGGTTGTCGTTAAAATCGGCACAGCCTGGCCCAAACGCCTTTCACTGTCCCTTATCGTCCCCGGCGTCCACCTGCCCTCTGTCGGGTAGGGATCCTGCGCAAGCAAAACAGTTTCCCTCGGATCAAACGATTCATTTTTTAATTCTTCTAATAATTTGTTTTCATTAGTTATGACGCGGTAATTATAAACCACATTCAAACGCGCCAAGGCCGTGGGACGCTCAAGCGACTTTCCCTCCTGTGTAAAAACATAGCGCACCGCGGATAAATCTAAAAATCGCTCATGCGTACTAGCTTCCGATGGGTAGATCAAGACAGTCTCTCGTGGGTATCCAAAATTGATAATAAAATTGGAAAACCGTTTCGGCATATGCCCCATGATGCCGGAATAACTGGGCACTTTAAAAATCAAATTCTTATTGGCATTCAACCCCGCCCCATCCAGCATATGCGCGCGATAATTAATAAGGTCCAAATTTTTTTTAACCGCGGCATCCATATCGCGGTACGGCGCGGCTGATGGATAAAACGCTTGGGCCTGCGGCGTCGGCGCCACCACATTATCAAACCGCGCGTTGAAAGCCAAAAGATCAAGCAGCGCGATGATAAAGATTACCCCCCACAAGGTGCGCCGGGAGATTTCCTTTTTCTCAAAAAAAACAAGGACGGCAAAGAAAAGCATAACGATCAATACAAATTTCATCTCTCCCAAAAGAAAATCGCTCCAATAAAAACGCTCTGCCTCCGGCGTGCTGATGAAATAATTAAAAAGCGGCGAATAAACGAGAGCCATCGAAAAAAGCGGCACAGCGGCGCCCACCATCCATAATTTACGCGGGTGCCATGCCGTCTTCTGAAAGCAATGCCTATAAAACCTAAACGCGGCAAGCAGAATTAAAAAAATACCCAAAACCGGAATTACGATCAAAGGCACAGCCATTTCTTTCTCGGGGATAGGTTTGACAAAAAGCGCCGTGCTTATAAAAAGAAAACTGATCCACAGTGCCGCCTCAATGAAGAAATATTTGCCTCCCGCCAGCTTTCCTCTCTTGTTGTAAAACACAAAACCGACAGCCAGGACAGCCAAAGTCCATTTTGTGTAAACCGTAACTGCCGGGAACAAATACGTTACAATCACCACAAGATAAAGCTGGATCACCAGTATACTTAAAGCCAGGCGCGGTGCGATTTCTGAAAAATGAGAATTTTTATTTTCTAAATATAAACCCGTGTACCCCAAGAGCGCGCATACTCCGATAGGCAGAATAATAATGTAATAACTGTAATGATTAAACGGAAAAAGCAGGATATTAAAAATGCCCCATAAAGGCTGAATCATTAATCCCAAGGCTAAGGCCGTGAAGGAATAAACCTTCCAAAATTTATGCCGGCCGTTGGTCTTCACAAAAATATTGAAGATAAGAAATAAACCCGCGATGATCCCAAAATAAACAAAGAAGGCGTTCTGCGGATTCGATGGGAGATTAATCCATTTCGAGGCAAGATTCAGATTGTCCGATGTGAGGGCATTGAGCGAATGGCTCCCTAGCCAGCCGGTGATTTCCGGCAAAAAGAGCCGCGTGATAAGCGGAATCCGGTCTTGAATGGTGTAGTAATTTTCTGCGATCCGGTTGCTGTCCATGACGCCAGCGATACACGGGATAATGCGCACCGCGCTCATCAAAAAAGCGCTCACTCCCGCCATAAAAAGCACTCCCCCCTGCCGCCACAATTCGCGCCGCTCCATTACCCAAATATTGGCCAGGCGGTAAATCGTAAACACAACCAGCGATAACCCACCATACAAAGTAAAGGCGGTATTGGCCGCAGTCAAAACAAGTATGAGAGAAAAAATTAACAGCAGATAATTCCAGATTAACGCGCGTCTCGGCATTGACCAGAAAACGTACAAATAAAATGTCATGGCAAAAAAGAGCGAGATTGTTGGAAAGATCGTTAAAGTAAAAATCAATAGGGACGACAACTGACAGCTTATCGATGAAAAAAGCGCCCAGCGCGGTGAATTCAATTCCATTTTAAAAAATTCATAGGCGCAGATTCCTAAAAAAAAGACTTCCAGAAAAGTTTTAAATGTCAACGCCGTCATTACGGCGTTATCCGGCACAAAGAATACCGGCCAGTTCAAGGGATAATACAGCATATTCCAGTGATTTGAGAAAAACGGAATGCCGTTGTGTGAATAGGGATTCCACAACGCTAAGGATTCGCCTCTAATGATGCTAAGAAAATTATGCTTCGAAAAGAAAAACAATGGGAAGATTTCGCCAAAATTATCCGCGCTGGAAACCAGAATTTCTCCTCGCGCAAAAAACGGCCAAAAAATAAATACGGCGACCCCCAGATGCACCAGAAAAGCGGCCAGAAAATTTATACCTTCTGGGGCATCGTTCAATCCGGTTTTATTTTGGCGATACGCAGCACAGCATCGGGCAAGATAAATACTCATTCCCAGCATCGCAATAAACAAAGCGATTAGCGATACCCCATAGGCCCAAGAAAAAGCAGGGGATGAATGGTTACTTTTGCCAAAGATATCTTCCCCGCCCATTGTCCGTCCATGTATAAAAATATTTTTAAAAAGCATGAGCGGCCTTTGGGCGTCTTTAATCATCAAGCCAATTTTCCCACCCTCGGCGTTTAATTCCATCCGCGAGTGAAATTCGCTATTAATGATAAGATGAGCTTCTCTACTGCGGATTTTCAGTACACAATGTAAAAGCGGCGCATCAATAAACTTGATTTTCTTTAAAGGCAAAAATTGCGCATTATGGTTTCTTCCCCAGAGGATGGAATTATTTTCACGATTGAAATAAATAAAATGAAAATTGTCCGCGTCGCGGTAATTATAGACGACCCCACAATCCCGGGGATTAAGCAAAAGAAAAGACAGCTGCGCTTCTCGCCACGCATCCTGAGAGAGGAGAATGCTTTCAAGATTGCCTTTGGCGGCAACACGGTAAATCCCATCCTTAGTCTCTTGCCAGGAAGCCATTGAGGTAAAATCAAAAATCTGATATTGCAAGCGCTGGGTCTGACGAAAAAAATTGCAGTAAGCCGTTGCCAGGACAATCGCAAGAAAAATTCCTAGCAGCAATAAAGGCGCGTGGTTTCGAATTTTGTTGGATAAATGATTTGGCAGGTTCATGAAAAAAGTTTACACTCGGTTATATTCTCCGCTTTTGCCGCCGCTTTTGTGCAGCAGCATGACATCCGTGATGGTCATTGCTTGTCCGGCCCATTTCATCATGTCATAAATGGTTAAAACAGCGGCTGAGGCAGCAGTCAAGGCCTCCATTTCCACTCCCGTGCGGCCCAGGCATGCCACCTCACTCGTCGTGGTGATCCGGGACTTTTTTTCATCCACGTGAAAGCTCAGCGCGACCTTAGAAATTTCTAACGGATGGCACAGCGGAATGATCTGCGGCGTTAACTTGGCAGCCATGACCCCAGCGATCCTCGCGGCCTCAAAAACATTTCCTTTGGGCGAGCCTTGTTTCAATAAAAGCTGCAATGCCTTGCGGCTCATTTTAATCGTGGCTGAGGCCCGTGCCAGGCGACGGGTCATATCTTTGGCACTCGTATCAACCATACACATGGTCTGTTTACTTCTGGAATGTGTCACGCGAACCTCCCCTTTTACTCTTCCTTTTAAAATTCCGGATTTTTATGGAAATCAATTTTACGGCGTAAACTTTTTTTCCGCGCCCGCAGCTGCTTCTGGTGCAGCATCTCTTCTTTGGCACGCTCTGAAAGCCTGCGCTTTTGCCGCCGGCGCTTTTCTCGCTCGTGGCGCGCGTTTAAGACCTGCCTCGCTCTTTGCTCTGCAATCTTTTGAGTTAAAAGCCACCGTGCCTGGAAACGGTTGAACACTTGCGACCGCTCGCTCTGACATTTTACGCTGATGCCCGTCGGCGCATGCCGCAGCATCACGCACGTCGCGACTTTATTGACATTTTGGCCACCCGGGCCCGAAGAATGGACAAATGTTTCGTCCAGATCAGTTTCGCGGATCCCTAATTGCTGCATTTTCAGTTTTAATTCTTGCTGGATGCGCCTCACAGCTTTCTCCTCATTCCGTCACCAGTACTGTGATAAAATCTCACTGCCGATTTCCGCATTCAAAAAGCTTTCCAACTTATAATGCAATAGCCTATCGTTTAAAGCCCCATAAGTCAAATTGTCTTATAAAGGACTTACGCGTTTGTCATTCCCGAATGCCTTTGTCGGGAATCCATTAGGCTTCTCTTCGACGAGAGGCATGGATTCCCGCCTTCGCGGGAATGACAGACTCTATATTCAAACGCGAAAGTCCTATTATAAAGAAAGCCTGTCTTTCTGAGACAGGCTTTTAAAACGAAAATCAGCAATTTTTAGCACACAGCTGTAAAATTTTTATACCTTCACGACGTTTTTCGCTTGCTCACCTTTTTCCGTATTGACCAACTCAAACTCAACGTCTTGTCCCTCATTCAATGTTTTAAAACCATCCTGCTGGATCACCGAGTAATGCACGAAAACATCTTTTCCTCCCTCGGGAAGGATAAAGCCATAACCTTTTTTGTTATCAAACCATTTGACTTTACCTTTTGCCATTACGGAATCCCTCCTTTTTCGCGCTGCGCTACGCTCATACCAAAAAAAAGGCCGCAGGGAATTGCTATTTCCGACGGTCTTTGTGATCGATACGTATATTTCTGTACCGCGCCATTTCGCTTTATTATTGGCTGATGCTTTAAGGTTGTCAATGATTTCTACAGAAAATTACCGAAAATTACTTTGAGGGAATATTATGGGCCTTTGTACAACTAAAGAAAAAAATTTGGATTTATCATTGAGGAG
>CAYHTV010000009.1:0-32775 GCA_964359575.1 uncultured Planctomycetales bacterium | reverse complement strand
AAAGGCCAATATTGACTACCTCAATTCTTTTGGTTCTACAAAGGTCAATAGAAATAAGTATGCTGCAAAAAATTATTGATACGATTTGCCGAGAGCCCTACCGATTATTTTTTCCTATAGGTATTTGGATGGGGCTGGTGGGGGTAAGCCCGTGGTTTCTCTATGCATTTGGCTTCAGCGCGGCTTATTCTGGATTTTTCCATTCCTCCCTGCAAATGATGGTTTATATGAATTGTTTTGTTGTTGGGTTTTTAATGACGTTTATCCCAAGGTTTACGGGGACATCTTATGCGACGAAAAATGAAGTCTTCGGTTTTCTTTTTTTATTTGTAGGCATGGCGGTTTTCTTAAGACCAGAGCAATGGGTTGTCGCAGAGGTCATGTATTGTTTTTGGTTTCTTCTTTTGCTGCGTTTTCTTTTAGTTCGTATACCTAAACGAAGGGAAAGCCCGCAGGCAAGGCCGCCCATAGAACTTATTTGGATTCCAACAGGAATTCTCTTGGGCATGACCGGGACATTGTTGATGATCCTGTCTCAAATGAGGGTTTTGCCAGTAAATTTAATCAAAGCGGCTAAGCCAATGATGGAGCAGGGATTCATTTTAAGATGTTGGGAATGGCCTCAGCGTTATGGATATTAACCGGGCTGTGTTGGCTGTTATTTATCTTACCGAAGTTGTTCATCGTTCCATCAGAAGATGAGTTTGGAAAAATGCATGAAGAGGCCAAGCGGAGGGTTTAAAATGATTAAAGTCGAATTGCTGCAAAAACTGTTAAATATTCAAGATGAAGAATTCCAAAAATTTGATATAGAGCAATTGAGGCTCATGCTGGGTGTGTTTAGATATCTGGTGCGAAGCGCTGAGAGAGAAATTAATCGGCGCGGTTTAACTCAACAGTTGGACAATTTTTCCTCAAGAAATAATTTGGGCGCCAATGGTGAAGGATGAAAAGTCGGCTGGACAAATTTGTCCAAAGCCCAATCTTGCTGAGTAAAGTTATTCAGCAGATTGGTGACAATGTCATGATAACGGACAGAGAAGGTGTCATTTTGTATATTAATCCTGCCTTTGTGAAGACGACGGGATATGCCAAAGAAGAAGTCATTGGCAGAACTCCCAGCATCCTTCAGTCCGGCCAACATGGAAAGGAATATTATGAAAGGCTGTGGACAACCATTTTGTCGGGACATATTTTCAAGGATCAAATAACAAATAAAAACAAAAAGGGTGAATTGTTTGTCGCCGATCAAACAATTTCCCCGATTATAGATGAAGCCGGCGAAATTACTCATTTTGTTTCTGTGTGGAAGGATACCACCGAGCGCGTTAAAGCTGAAGAAGAAAAGAGGCAATTAAGAAATCAAATCGATTTGGAAAAAAGGAAGCTGGAACAGGTTTTAAATATCGAAGAACATTTAAATACGATTTTTGATTTGAATAAATTGATTGATTTTATCGTTAATAATACAACAGCCATTTTGGAGGCGCAAAAATGCTCTATCATGTTTGTCGATGAAAACTGTGGTGAGCTATGTATTAAGGGGTATAAGGGCATAGATCAAGAATTGGTTGCAAACAGCCGTATTAAAATCGGCGATCCTGTCGCGGGAATCATCGCCCTCGAGGGGAAGCCGGTCTTGGTTGTGGATATTGAAAATGACAGGCGATTCCTCAGAAAAAACAGATCATCTTATGAGAGCAAATCATTTATCAGCGCGCCCATTAAATTAGGAGAAAATTTAATGGGCGTGATCAGCCTTGCGGATAAGTGCGGGGCCCAAGCCGTTTTTACAGAGCTTGATTTAAAAATACTTTGCATGATTGTGCGGCAGGCAGCAATCGCTATTGAAAATGCAAAAATGTACCGGCAATTAAATTATTTGACAGTGATAGATCCCATTACAAATATTCACAATTATCGTTTTTTTATCCAAAAGTTAGATTATGAAATTCAAAGATCAAAGCGCTATGGAGGAGCATTATGTATCATCATGCTCGATGTGGATGAGTTTAAATCATACAATGATGATTTTGGCCATTTGGAAGGTGACCATTTGCTTCGAGAGATAGCAAGGATATTAGAGGAAAGTTTGCGAAAAGTTGATATTGCCTGTCGCTATGCAGGCGATGAATTTGTTTTGATATTGCCGGAAGCGGAACCTGCGGAAGCGGAAATTGTCGCTAAAAAAATACTGAGGAAGGTGTGGGGGCTTTTGCTTAAGCGAAAAATAGCGTTAAGTATCGGTATTGCAAAATATTCATCGCAGACGGATCGAACGGAATTCATCCTTAAGGCAGATTCCGCTTTGTATACGGCTAAGAGAGAAGGAAAGAATAAAATTTGTATGAATAATTAGCAAGTTTATGGAAGCGCATATATTTAGAATTAACTAAGAGAAAGAGGCCTAGAATGAAAAAAAAATATTTTATGGGATTGATGAGCACAATGATTTTGATTTCATCGCAAGCCGGTCTGTCCGGCAGGCAGGCCCATGCCGGCCAGTATCTCAATAAACATTTGCCCAAATGGCTGGAGATGGATCTTCAGTTAAGGCATCGCTATGAATGGATGTCGGATTTTGATTTTAATAAAAATGTCGATGATAATAAAGGATTCTCTTTGTGGCGTGCGCGTTTGGCGCTGGGATTAAAACCCAATGATATGTTTAAGTTATTTTATCAATTACAGGATGCGCGGATTTCGAATGACAGTGTCAGCGGTTCTAAGGCGGCTTATGAAAATTGGGGCGAAACCAGACAGTTGTGGGCAGAGGTTAATTTAAACAAACTGCCCTTAGACAAGGTGGGATTAACAAATATCGGCGTGCGTTTCGGCCGTCAGGAATTTTCGTATGGGGCGCAAAGGCTTCTGGGTGCCTTTGACTGGTCAAACGTTTCGCAAACATTTGATGCCGGTAAAGTCATGCTCGATTTCGGTGATAAGAGTTTTAAAGTGGATATTTTTGGCGGTGGCAAGACACCGGTTAAGTCGCCCCGGGAGATGGATGATTTTTATGATGGCTCGTCCAACGATGTTATTGGCGGTTATTATGCTGCGTATTCAAAAGATAAGAATTTTCTGTTTGAGCAGTATCTGATTCGCCGTGATACGGATGGAAAAAAAGTTTCTTTCGGTCAAACCGGAGACGGGGCCGTTGAGGACTACACGATCGGCGGCAGAATGAAAGGAAAATTCGGCAGCTCCTCATGGGATTACGAGCTGGAGGCCGCCAAACAGTTTGGAAATTCAGGCCGTTTGGATGTTGATGCCCAGATGGCGGTTGGGATTATTGGTTATACTTTTCCAGTAGGTTGGAAACCAAGGGCCTCGTTTGAATTTGACTATGCCTCAGGGGACAATGATTCTTCCGATGGCGATCGTGAGACGTTTGATAATCTTCACCCGACGAATCATTTATTCTACGGATACATGGATTTTGTCAGTTTACAAAATATTAATAATTATCATTTTCAACTTGCGGCCTATCCCCATAAAGGAATAGAATTGCAAATGGACTATCATCTGATTTATCTTGATACGCCCAAAGATAATCTTTATTCCGCAGGACGGACGATTAAAAGGGCAACCGTGGCTGGGGCGGATAGTTATGTGGGAGGTGAGTTAGACTTATTGACTAAATTCAAGGCAACGGATTTTTGCGGGATGTTGGTTGGCTATTCGCATTTTTTTGCCGGACAATTTTTAAGCGATACCGGCATATCGGAAGATGCCGATTATTTTTACGTGCAGACAACCTTGAACTTTTAGTCCCTTTTTCTATGGCTGTTAAAGATACTATTGAAATGAAGGATATTCCCCTTTTTAAGGAACTTTCCTTAAAGGAATTGACCTGTTTAAAAAAGTTCTTAAAGGAGCAGCATTTTAAGAAGGGGGCAATGCTTCTTGAGCAGACACAAACTTGTGAAAAGATTACGATTGTTAAATCCGGACGGGTTAAAATCTTCCGTCTGTCTTCCAGTGGCCAAGAGCAAATCCTTGAAGTGTTATTGCCCGGGGATACATGTGCCTGCAATCCAGGAAATCAGCAATGGGCTTGTTCCTCATCTGCCCAAGCCCTTACCGATTGTTCTGTTTGGACATTAGCGCGAAGCCATTATATTATGATGGTTAAGAATAATTCGCGCTTAATGCAAACCTTAACAGCCATTTTTGCCAAAAAGTTATGTAAATTTTGCTCACTCATTGAGCAGGTTTCCTTAGACAGCCCGCAACGGCGGGTGGTTAAATTTTTGTTAGATATGAGTGATTCAGAAGAATGTCATGGCAATCAAGAATTTTGCATATCCTTACCTTTTACTCATGAGGAAATAGCCCATCGTTTGGGACTCGCCCGTGAAACAGTGACCCGCCAATTAACCAAACTAAAAAAATCAAAGTTAATTCAAATCAATCATCGCCAAGTAACGATCGGTGATCGAAGCGCCTTGGAAAAAATCCTTACATAATTATTTCCCCCTTTGTGACTGCCGTCACAGACAATTCTCAACACTTTCCTTATACTAAGGCCATGAAAAATAAAGTCATCCGATGGGGACAAGAACGTCTTACCACTCACCTTTTTAAAGATGAAAAAAAAGCGGTGCTTGAAAAATTAGGCCAATTAGAAAATGCCCTTAATAACCTTCAATACGAAGGGAAGCTTTTTTCATCCGGTCATATCAACAAGGCTGAGGATGTTGTGCGTTTTCTTAAGAAGAAATATACGGCTCATATTAAATTGGATAACAATATTATTTTTCCTTTTTTAGAAAGGCATATACCCAAATTGCACCCTGTTTTGCTGTATTTAAGAGCGGAGCGCCGGGAGTTTCAGGAGGGGTTCAAGATTTTTGAAGAAACCCTCTCAGAACTCAAAAGAGGGAATAAAGACGTGATAAGGCACGGTATTATCGGGCGATTGAAGGATAGAGGGATTTATTTAATTTGTCTTATGCGAAGCCATATTCAACTTGAGGAGCAAAGTGTTTATGAAGGCATCACTCGGGGATTGCATAAAGATGAAAAAAGCGCGTTAATTCAAAAAGTTGTTCATTTCATGCAAAGCTGAATTTTTATAAATCAAAGGAGAGCAGTCGATGAGCGAAACACCTAAACCCCCCAAGACATACGAAAAGTTTGTTCACCGTTACCCTAAGCTTAAAACAGTATGGGGATTGATCGCAGAGGCTGGCAAAGAAGGCCCTTTGGATGAAAAGACCAGAAGATTAGTCAAATTAGGCATTGCCGCTGGTGCTTTACGCGAAGGTTCTGTCCATTCAAATGTGCGCAAAGCATTAGCTCTGGGTATTCCCAAGGAGGCAATTGAGCAGGTCGTCTGTTTAGCCGCTGGGACACTGGGGCTGCCGGCGACAGTTGCACTATTTTCGTGGATACAGGATACAATGAAAGACAATGAAAAAGTCAAATAAACCGGAGGGGATATGAAAAGATCTGTTGAAGAAAAACTTTTAGAAGATAATCGAGTGATTGAGGAGATCAACCGCCATCTTTGGATTGAGAGCGAGAAAGCTGGGCACGACATCGGCTTTGAAAAAGCCAAACAAGACTGGCTTGAAAAATTTTCCAAGGCATGGATGGAAAGTCATTTACTTGAAAAAAAGAGTTCCACGAAAACCAAAGCAGCCCTTTATGGAGTTAATAAATGCATTTTGTGATGATTGGGGTCAGCCATAAAATAGCACCGCTTGAGGTGAGGGAAAAATTTTTCCTGCGGCCTATTGAAAGAGAGCTTTTGCTTTCTCAATTTAAGAATGAGACCGGTATTGTTGAAGCGTTTATTTTGTCTACCTGCAATCGCACTGAAATTTATGCGCACCTCTTGGAAGATGCTCCCATGCCGCTTATCCAGTCTCTCTTCAAGATTAAGAATCTTGTCTATTCACAAAACTTAGCAAAATATCTTTATGTCAAAAAAAATCGCGATGCGGTACGGCATCTTTTTTCTGTATCCACGGGATTGGATTCTCTTATCGTAGGCGAAAAGCAGATTTTGGGCCAAGTCAAAACAGCCACTGAACTTGCCCGTAAAGATGGCATGCTGGGGAAACAATTTAATATTTTGACAAATTTAGCTATTCGGCTGGGGAAGAAAGCCCGCACCGAAACGCAAATTGATGCGGGCGGATCTTCTATCAGTTGGGCCGCCATGAAAATGGCGGAGAATCTTTTAGGCCAGCTCAAAGATAAATCGGTTTTAATCATTGGGGCCGGAAAGATGGGAAAATTGGCGGCCAATCATTTTCAGCAGAAAGGCATTGGCCAAATATATGTCATCAATAGGAGTCAGGAGAAAGCCGAAGATTTGGCAAAACAATATGGCGGCGTGGCAGTTGGGTTTTGGCAAGTCAAAGATGTCTTGGCGCAAGCTGATGTGTGTATCTGCTCCGCCAATTGTGCCCACTATATCATTGAAAAAGATTTAGTAGAACAAGTGATGCGTACCCGGCAAGGGAGAAAATTACTCTTCATCGATATTTCGATACCGCGCAACATTCATCCCTCTGTGGCAGCGGCTAAAAATGTTTGTTTACTGACCATCGATGACTTAGATAAAGTCCTCGAAGAGAATTTGAGCAGACGTCGACAAGCGATCCAAGAGGTTGAGATGATCATTGCCAAAAAGATGGATGAATTTTATGAAAAACTGGCTAAGAGAAAAACAAGCGAGGATTTTAATCTTTGTGAAGTTGTCCAAAGGGAACAATGAACATGATAGAGCAAAAAGCGACAAATGAAGATAATAAAAAGAGGTCTCTATCACGTCGAGACTTTTTTAAATACATTTTAGGTGGCCTTGCCGCGTGGATAAGTTGGCAGGGATTCCCGTGGCGTCGAGTTTTTTCTATCCCAAAGGCAAAAAAGACACCGGTTCTGTCTATGGATGGAAAATTAGCTTATGCTGAGATCATTCAGGAAGAACCTTCCCACTTTCAGCCACTTCCTAATGACGTCGTGCGCCGGGGAATCCCCGGGAAGAAATGGGTCATGGCCATTGATCTTGCTAAGTGTGATGGATGTGGGACATGCACGAAGGCCTGTTCTGTTATGCATTTTATCCCACCTGACCGCCAATGGATTAAAGTCCTGCGGATGCAAGAGGCAGAGAGCACCACTCCCTATTTTTTTCCACAACCGTGTTTTCAGTGTGACAATCCACCGTGTACAAAAGTGTGTCCGGTGGATGCCACTTTTAAACGACAAGACGGGATAGTTCTCATTGATAACGAGCGTTGTATTGGCTGTCGTTTCTGTATGGCGGCTTGTCCTTACGGGGCTCGATCATTCAACTGGGGCACCCCTCAAGAAACAGACGCCATTAAACAATATCCTTATTCACCGGAATGGGGATTCCCTCGACGTATTGGAACTGTTGAAAAATGCGATTTTTGTCCCCATATGGCGGCCCAAGGAAAACTCCCTGCCTGTGTAACCAGCTGTCCGATGGGCGTCATTTATTATGGTGACCAGAATGAAGACACAGTAACAAACTCAAAAGGGGAAACAGAGCGCCTATCAAAACTCCTTAGAGATCGGGCCGGTTATCGGTTTCTTGAGGAACTTGGAACGAAACCGAGAGTATACTACTTACCCCCGAAGGATCGAATTTATCCTGTGCCTGGTGAAGAAAAGAAGAAGGAGATATAAAAGTGTCTCAATTAGGGAAAGATAATCCTCATGTTGGGATGAGCGCTCAAGTTGAATCCGATCTAAAAGGCACGCTTACACCTTATGGGCCAATAGGGCGACTATGGATTGGATTTTTGATTATCGTCATCTTGGCCGGGATAAGTGCCTTTGCTTGGCAGATGATGAATGGTCTCCAAGTGACTGGGATGCGCAACTATGTCTCTTGGGGAGTCTATATTGTTAACTTTGTTTTTTTTATCGGCATCAGTCATGCAGGGACATTGATCTCAGCGATTTTGCGTATCACCTACGCTGAATGGCGTAGGCCAATCACAAGAATGGCAGAGGCCATTACCGTTTTCGCATTGCTCGTTGGAGCCCCCATGGTGATCATTGATATGGGCCGCCCTGATCGGATTCTTCATGTCTTTATGTATGGACGGTTTAGTTCTCCTATTTTATGGGATATTTGTTCGATTGGCACGTATATTGTCGGCAGTTTACTTTATCTTTATGTCGCTATGATTCCAGATTTGGGGTTACTATCCGCTTCTCCATTTTCTGGTTGTCCTCCTTGGCAGCATAAGCTCTATCAATGTCTTTCTCTGGGGTATCGAAATACTCCTGAGCAACGTCGTTATCTTGAAAAGGCGCTAGGGGCCATGGCCGTTATTATTATTCCGGTCGCCGTTTCCGTTCACACAGTTGTCTCGTGGATATTCGGGATGACGTTACGTCCAGGATGGCATAGTACGATTTTCGGCCCTTATTTCGTTATTGGGGCTATTTTTTCTGGGACAGCCGCTATTATCACAGCCATGGCATTCTTTCGCAGAATTTTTAGATTAGAAAGCTATCTTACAAGTCAACAGTTTCAAAACCTAGGGCGGCTCATGCTTGCCTTAAACCTCCTTTATATTTATTTCACACTGAGTGAGTATTTAACAAGTTGGTATGGATCAGAGACTGCCGATATGCATCTTTTGGAGATCCTTATGGGACATGGATTTTATTCAATAGTTTTCTGGTCATGGGCCGTCATGGGGCTTTTTCTTCCAGCAATTCTTACGATGTTTCAGCCTAAAAACAAGATAAGTTGGATTGTCACGGCTTCTGTCTTAGTAAATTTCGGTATGTGGATAAAACGGTATCTCATCGTGGTGCCAACGCTCATGACTCCCTACATTCCTCCGGAAGCGGCAGGGGCATCTGTTTATTATTGGCCCACCTGGGTGGAGTGGACAATCAGTGCCGGTGCCGTGGCCTTTTTTCTTCTTCTGTTTACTCTGTTCTCCAAGTTGTTTCCGATTGTATCTATTTGGGAAACAAAAGAAGGGATCGAAATGTTTGGGACAGAGCACATCGGTATCAAGTCTGAAAAAGAAAAGGGAAAGTCTCTATGCCCAGAATAATGCCATGGTTGGTGTTGTGTTTTCTCTTTATTTCATCTTCTCTTTCTATCGCCCAGAAAGAATCTCTTCCCCCAAAAGTCGAGATTTCAATTACCTCGACTGTTGAGGAAGGACAAAAGATATTATTAGCAACAGTTACCCGTGATGGTGATCCGCTGGAAGGTGTCCAGGTTAATTTCTTTGTTGAACGAACGTTTGGATTGCTTCTTTTGGGAAAGGATGAAACTCTCGATGATGGCACAACCGCTGTGCCTTTCCCTATAGGGTTGCCTGGTGATGAGGAAGGTAATCTCAAGATTATTGCTGAGCTTACGTCACCTTCCGAGAATATTTTATTAAGGGAGACATCTATAGTAAGCGGTGGTATTAAAAGATCTTTCGAAGAACACCCATTTCCAAGAGCACTTTGGTCGCCCAAAGCTCCGCTTCCACTGGTTGCGGTGATTGCGACATTACTTTTTATTGTTTGGAGTACCTATATGTATGTGATTGTTCAACTTGTCAAAATTAAGAAAGGAGGGGATTTGTGCCAAGATCACTAAATCGGTTCTGGCCTGCTGTATTGTTTGGCGTTGGTATAGGGGTTCTGGGGATCATGGTCGTCAAAGAGGCAACTCCCCAAGAGGCACAAAATGCCACAGAAGGATGGCGTGCGCCCACTCGAGCAACCAAGAAGAAGAATCCCATTGCCTTTGAAGGAAATTCTATTGCCCAAGGGAAAATAATCTATGTTCGAGAGTGTCTTTCCTGCCATGGAACAACAGGAAAAGGAGACGGGCCTTCTGCCTCCGGGCTTGAAAAACACCCAGGGGATCTCACGAATCCTCAAAAGATGAATCAACAAAGTGACGGAGAGCTTTTTTGGAAAATTACCGAAGGGAATAAGCCTATGCCGAGTTCCAAAGCAACACTGACAGAAGAAGAACGTTGGCATGCGGTGAATTACCTTCGAACGTTGATTCCAAAGGAACAGAAATAGAAGAAGTTATTACCGGAAAAAAAGGAGGAAAGCGATGTTAAAGAAGACAATTGTTGTAATATTTGTTTTTGGGCTAACGCTATTCATCCCTTTTTCTGCTTTTGCAGGAGATGGGAATACCGTTAGTCTTGAGGAATTTAACAGGCTTAAAGCAGATTATGAACAATTAAAAGAAGAGGTGAAGGAGTTAAAGCAGTTATTGGGAGGACAACGTCAAGCGGCAAAAGAGCCGGTTGTTTCGGAAGACGAATATGTCACCGTTGAAGAGTTTGAGGCCTTAAAAGGACAGGTGGAAGAAGCGCGTCCTGGTCTCACGGGTTTTGTGATGACAGGTTATGGGTTCAGCACTTTCACCGAGACCGAGGGCAGTGATTCCAACTTTTCAGCGGGATTCAATCCCATATTCCTCTGGAAGATCAGCGATCAAGTTCTCTTTGAGGGGGAGCTAGAAGTGGAATTGGAAGACGGGAGTACGACTGTGGCTCTCGAATATGCGGATGTCTCCTATCTTTTGAACGATTACATCACCTTAGGAGCGGGAAAATTTCTTTCTCCCTTTGGAATTTTTAGAGAGCGTCTCCATCCTAAATGGATTAACAAACTTCCGAATCAACCCCTCGGTTATGCCAGTGGCGCTTCTCGTTTGGCTCCCAGCACGCAGATTGGGGCACAGGTACGGGGAGGAATTCCTCTGATAGGCGACTCCAAAATGGGGTACACTTTGTATGCCTCCAATGGCCCTATCCTTCAGACGGCCGCCAATAATGCGGGTCAAATTTCTTTTAAAAACACAGACGATAATAGTGGTAATAAAGCCTTTGGGGGAAGAATAGGGTTTCTGCCGATCCCTGAATTAGAGGTGGGCTATTCGTGGGAGACCTCTCGGCCAGGGGCAAGGGATACAGCGTTTCACGGCGTCGATGCCCTTTTGCAAGCAGTAGATATTTCCTATATTCATGATTCTGATCTTATCAAAGGAGTTATTGACTTAAGATCGGAATGGATATGGTCTAAGATAGATCCCATTGATTA
Source organism: uncultured Planctomycetales bacterium (assembly GCA_964359575.1). Classification (GTDB taxonomy): domain Bacteria; phylum Omnitrophota; class Gorgyraeia; order Zapsychrales; family GWA2-47-8; genus 2-02-FULL-48-11. The sequence continues at coordinate 21,702 of CAYHTV010000009.1, read as the reverse complement.
TGGAACAGCGGGTGGTGCTTTTAAAAATGATCGATGGGCACGATATCTCCAAGCCGCGTATAGACCTTCAAAGCTGGGGAATCCTATCCTTAAGAATCTGGAATTTGTATTTCGATTTGATCAAATCGACCATCCCGCAGATGCCCCGACTTCCATTGATCGTAATCGTTATACAGAAGGGTTAAATTATTGGATCAATCCGAGTACCGTTGCAAAATTTGCGTATCAAAGCGATATTCAAGATGAAGGAGGCACAAATCAACATTCCCTGATGGCCGAAATGGCTATCGGATTCTGAGAGGAGGAAAACATGAAAAAATTCTTTAAGGGTCTATTTATAATGTATTGTTTAGCTGCTCTTCTGGCGATGGGGCTAGAGATCTTCTTAAAGGATTCCCCTGGTCAGGCGCAAGCACAAACCACAAAAGGTGGTGCAGAAGTCTGGGCTCAAAATTGTGCCCGATGCCATAATATGCGATCGCCTTCTGCTTACAGCGATAAACAATGGGAGGTAATCACCCAGCATATGCGTGTGCGGGCCAATTTAACAGCTGAGGAAACGAGGAAGATTCTTGAGTTCTTAAAATCGGGAAATTAAAGATTATTTTTTGAAGTTCAATACATTTCAGTACTTTGTTAAAAATGGCTATATTTTCGACAAAATAAATGTATAACTCATTATATATCAACATGTTAAGAGCATATTGAGCGTTGAACACATTTATATCCAACGCATTGCAACGCTTCACAGCATCGAGAAATATTTGAGATTATGTGTCAAAAAAGTATTTTTTAACAAAGTACTGCTGCATTTGATGAGTGTTGGCGTGGGGCTTGGTATATGTTCAATCGGTGCCATTCTTTGGGGGACTAAATCCGCAGCCCAGGCAGAACACGAATTTGTCGGAGTAAATAAATGTGCCCTGTGTCATAAAAAGGTGGAGCAGGGAGAACAGTTTAAGATTTGGCAAGAATCAAAACATGCTATGGCCTATGAGACCTTAGGGACACCAGAGGCAAGGGAACAGGCTGCGAAACTAGGGATTAATGACCCGCAGACAAGCGGAAAATGTTTAAAATGTCATTCGACGGCCTACTGGTTTTCTGAAATAAAAGTTACGGAGGAGATACCTGTTGAAGAAGGAATTTCGTGTGAATCCTGTCATGGCCCGGGTAAAGATTACATGAAAAAGACCATTATGGAAAAAAGAGAAGAGGCTATCGCCAATGGTCTGATTATGCCTGATGAGAACACTTGCCGCAAATGTCATAATCCGGAAGCTCCAACCTATAAATCATTTGACTTTAAGGAAAGATGGGAAAAAATTAAACATCCATTGCCGAAATAAGGGACTTAAGGTAATATACAATTTTAATTGTCAAAATTATAAGTCCTTATGGGCCTTTGTACAACTAAAGAAAAAAATTTGGATTTATCATTGAGGAGACAAAGGCCAATATTGACTACCTCAATTCTTTTGGTTCTACAAAGGTCAATAGAAAGGATAAAAGTGGATGCCTTATTTTTTAGTTGTTTTATTTGCAAGTATTGTTTTTTTTGGTTGCGAAAAACCTATTGTTAAACGGCAATACACCGAATTTTTTGAAGATGTCGATAAGAATATCCCCTCCCAGCCCGGCATGTTCTCAAAGATGCCCCGAGATGACATTCACGCCGGAATTATGCCTCAGGATGAAATTCACTCTGGGCTTATGCCAAATGATGACATTCACGCCGGTTTAAGTAATCCCAATAAGCAGGACATGCCCAATATGATGCAGGGCATGAACGATCCTGCCTTACAAGAGCAGATCACTGCCTCCGCGGATCAAACTCCTCTGGAGTGGGAAACACCCAAGGGATGGTTGGAAAAAAAGGGGAGCGGATTAAGGATGGCGACTTTTACCTCGGCCGACCCCAAGACTGAAACAACGATCGTCTCATTGAGCGGATCAGCCGGCGGGCTGGGCGCAAATGTGACACGTTGGATCCAGCAGCTCAAGATTCCTGTCCCCGATGAAAAGGCACTGAACAGTTTTGTTCAGCGGCAGGAAAGAATTTCCACTGCGTCGGGAATGCCGGTCACAATGGTCGATCTGACCCAGATGCAGAATGATTCTCCCCCGGGCGCCCCGAGCATGATCGCCGCGGTCATTGAAAAAGAAGGTTCTCAAATCTTTGTTAAAATGACCGGTCCCAAGCAGGCGGTTCTTGAAAGCCGCGATACGCTTAAAAAATTTGTTAAATCCATTCGTCTGAAATAATTCGAAATAATACAATGAATTTTCGTCAAAAACTCCGCAAGAATAAAACCATCAGATCACTTTCTTCCGTGAAATTGGCGGTCGTGTGTTTGATATTATTATTCATCCTCACGTATTGGGGAACGATCGCTCAGGTTCATCAAGGTTTGTACATCGCTCAGGAGAGATTTTTCGAATCGTTCTTTTTTTTGGTGCTGGGGTTTATCCCTTTTCCCGGAGCCCAGTTGGTGATGTGGGTATTGTTCGTTAATCTGGCCTGTGTGGCATTGACACGACTCATCTACAAATGGCGCAATACCGGTATCATCATTATCCATTTCGGCCTTATGCTTTTTTTGATATCCGGCTATATTGTGCTCCATGGCTCGCAGGAAAGTTCTCTCACATTATACGAAGGCCAGAGTTCCAATGTCTCGAGGGCATATCATGATTGGGAGATCGCGGTTTGGGAGGCGGGGAAAGATGAAAACTCTCTGCGGTATACCCGTAAGGTCACGGCGATCGATGCAGGCGGATTACGAACGGCGCAGGATATCAATTTTTCCCAGTTGGGATTTCAACTGACTGTAAAAAATTTTTACAGGAATTGCCTGGCCTATGCGGGACCGGTGGACGCAAGGAAGATATTGAACACTTCCGGGATCCAGCGGCTGCAGCAGGCGGACTTGGAAAAAGAGCCAGAGAAAAATATCCCAGGTGGGATTTTCACTATTCAGCCGAAAGAGGGAAAAAAATTTGACTTATTGCTTTACGGGAATGAGGATGTTCCGTTCTCCTTTAAGGCCGGCGGAAAAAATTATGCCATTATGCTGCGCCAGGCGCGGTATCCACTGCCGTTTCAGTTGAAACTCATTGATTTTATGATGGAGCAGTACCCTGGCACAGATACGCCGCGCAGTTTCAAAAGCCAGGTCGCTATCAACACCAACAACGCATGGCGCGAGAAATTGATCTCAATGAATAATCCTTTGCGGGATAAAGAATTTACTTTATACCAATCGTCTTATCAGATCGATAAGATGGGCAACGAGGCCTCCACACTTGCCGTAGTAAAGAACAGAGGTCGTATCCTGCCCTACGCCGCGACCTTTGTCACGTTCGCAGGGCTGGTGATTCATTTTATTATGATGGCCTTTACTTCCAAGAGAAAGTTTGAATCGCCTTATGTGGATGAAGGAAAATAAAAATATCGGTTTGAGCTTTGCAGTGCTTATAACGGCTCTGGTTTTACTGGGCACTTTTTTCCCACAGGTCATTTTCGCCCAGCAGTTCTGTCCGCTCAATAATCTCAAGCCCAAAAAGGTCAACTCGTTGGAAACTTTTAAGCGGATCCCGATCTTGAACCATGGCCGGATCAAGCCGCTGGATACTTATGCTGAAAGTTTTTTGATCCAGCTTTCCGGGAAAAAACGCTATGAGAAGGAATCCGCGCTGCGCTGGTTCGCACGGTTTTTATTTTCCCCCCGCACGACTTTTAAAGACAAGGTTTTTTTGATTAATAACCCAGAGATCGCCGAAGCCCTGCAGATCGAGACTGAAAAGAAGAGGCGCTATTCGTATCAACAGCTGGAGCCCGGCTATGCAAAGCTTCAAGCATTGGCGATGAGCGCCAACGCGATCGATGCCAAGAGCCAATCTGTCGTTGATAAGGAGTTGTTGCGGATTTACAGCAACCTCAGACTCTATGTCCAATTATCCGGCGTGTTCAGTTACGGACTCCAGCATCCGGATTTTACGATCACCACGCCGGATGTGATTGAGGCGTTGGAACTGCCTAAGGACCAAAGCGAGTTCAGTTTTTTTGACATTCTTGAGAAATCGGATCTTGTGCAGAAAATCATGGAACCTTTAGAGCGAAAGCCCAAAGAATCCTTAAGTGATGCCGATAAGGTCATGCTCGGATTAGTGAACGGTCTGTTTTTTTGGATGCGGCATTATGCCGATTGCCCCTTAGGGATCATTCCCACCAAGAGCCATGATGATGAGCAGTGGATGAGCCCGATGGATACGATTAGCACTGGATATTTTGAACCGGAATACCATTTGGAAGTGAAAAGTATCCGCGACATGACGCTTGCGTATTGGTCTGGTTCGCAGCTTGAATTTGATCTGGCGGGGCGGCGTTTCATGGATTCCGTTGCTAAACGGCTCTCTTCCAAAGAAAAAAATGTGGTGAAAAGATTCCCGATGGAGCTTCTCTATAATAAACTGAATTTATTCGCGTGGGCAGAACTTTTTTATGCGACCACGTTTATGTTGTTTTTGTTTTCTCTTATGTTCGATAAAAAATGGCTGTACGGCGCGGCGGTATTTTTTGTAATTGGGGGATTTATACCGCATCTGAGCGCCTTGATTTTGCGGATATTGATCATGTCCCGTCCGCCGGTGAGCAACTTGTATGAAACGTTCATTTTTGTGGGCCTGATCAGTGTTGTGTTAGGGTTAATTCTTGAAATGGTCAATAAAAACTGGCTGGGGCTGGTCGTCTCCGGTGTCTCCGGGATGATTGCGCTTTTCATCGCTGGAAAATTTAACAGCGATGGGGATACGATGCAGATGCTGGTCGCGGTTTTGAATTCGAACTTTTGGCTGAGCACGCATGTGACCTCGATCACGATCGGCTATGCGGGATGCTGTGTCGCTGGCATCATGGGGCATATTTATATCCTGCAGGCCCTCAGCAAACCGAATGATCAAAAACGACTGGAAGTAACTTTTAACAATATGTTCGGTATCATCGGGTTTGGATTGACCATGACCTTGCTGGGAACGGCGCTGGGCGGCATCTGGGCGGACCAATCCTGGGGGCGTTTTTGGGGATGGGACCCCAAAGAGAACGGGGCATTACTGATCGTCCTCTGGTGTGCCATTCTCCTGCATGCCCGGATCAGTAAATTGATCAATCCGCTTGGCATGGCGGTCGGGAGTATATTTTTGCTGATCGTCGTGATGTGGGCGTGGTTCGGGGTGAATTTATTAAGCGTTGGATTACATTCCTATGGATTTACTTCCGGTATAGCCACCATTCTGCTTGCCTATGTCCTGATTGAAGTTATTTTTATTTTGATAGCGGTTATCATTCTTAGGAAAAAGAATTTCAAATTTTGATATGATATTCCAGCTTATCATTACAGTGAATGGGTGGAGTTTATGAAACGAAAGCAAGTCACCATTGATGGAAATGAAGCCGCAGCCTATATAGCCTACCGGGTTAATGAAGTTATAGCGATTTATCCCATCACACCGTCATCGGCCATGGGCGAACTAGCTGATGAATGGATGTCGGCAGGAGTAAAAAACATTTATGGCACAATTCCGTTAGTCCAAGAGATGCAGAGTGAGGGCGGTGCCGCTGGCGCGGTTCATGGCGCTTTGCAGACCGGCGCATTGACGACGACATTTACGGCATCGCAAGGCCTGCTTCTTATGATCCCCAATATGTACAAGATCGCTGGCGAATTAACGCCGACGGTCTTTCATGTTGCCGCGCGATCGCTTGCCGCCCAAGCCCTTTCAATTTTTGGTGACCACTCGGACGTAATGGCGGCCCGCCAGACTGGATTTGCGCTTTTCTCCTCCGCGTGTGTACAAGAGGCCATGGATTTTGCCCTTATCGCACAGGCCGCGACATTAGAAACGCGTATTCCTTTTTTACATTTTTTTGATGGTTTCCGTACTTCTCATGAAATTTCCAAAATTGAACAACTCACCATTGAAGACATTGCCGCGTTCATTAATGAAGATCTCATTGCTGCACACCGCAAGCGGGCTTTATCGCCCGACCATCCTGTAATCCGCGGGACAGCGCAAAACCCGGATGTTTATTTTCAAGCCAGAGAATCAGTGAATCCCTTTTATCAAGCCTGCCCAGAGATAGTACAAAAATATATGGACAAATTTTATCAGTTGACGGGCCGGCAATATAGATTATTTGATTACTTCGGCAGTCCGGATGCCGAACGCATTATCGTGATCATGGGTTCGGGTGCGGAAACTTGCCAGGATACGGTTGACAAAATGATACAGGAAGGCGAAAAGGTCGGGCTTATTAAGGTGCGCCTTTATCGTCCATTTTCGGTACAGCATTTTATAAGTGTACTTCCTAAAACTGTAAAAGCCATTGCTGTTCTAGATCGGACAAAAGAGCCTGGAAGCGTTGGAGAGCCGTTGTATTTGGATATAGTCAATGCGGTCTTTGAAAAGAGCGCGGAAAGCGGATTTAAAAATATGCCGCGGATCATTGGAGGAAGATACGGTTTATCCTCAAAGGAATTTACACCGGCCATGGTCAAGGGGATCTATGACGAGATGACAAAACTTAAACCCAAGAACCATTTTACCATCGGGATTCAGGATGATCTCACTCAAACGAGCTTGGATTATGATGAAGACTATACGATTGAAAGCCCTTTTGGGGTCCGGGCGATTTTTCATGGACTGGGTTCCGATGGAACCGTGAGCGTCAACAAAAGTTCGATCAAAATCATCGGGGAGAACACCCCCAATTACGCCCAGGGATATTTTGTTTATGATTCCAAAAAGGCCGGCTCGGTGACGATCTCCCATCTGCGTTTTGGCCCCAAGCCGATTCATTCGAGTTATCTCATCAGCCGCGCGAATTTTGTCGGTTGTCATTCTTTTGGCTTTATTGAAAAATATGACGTCTTAAAAGAACTCGTGGAAGGCGGAGTCTTTCTGCTCAATACGCCGTATGAGTATACGAAAACCTGGGATATGCTGCCGCGCGAGATTCAGCAGGAAATTATTGATAAAAAAATTCAATTCTACGTCATCGACGGTTATGCCGTCGCGCGTGAAGCCGGGATGGGCAGCAAGATCAATACGATTATGCAGACGTGCTTTTTTGCGATTTCCGGTGTCCTGGAAAAAGAGGAGGCGATTGCCGCGATCAAGGCCTCTATCGAGAAAACGTATCGGAATAAAGGGGAAGAAGTTATCAAAATGAATTTTAATGCGGTTGATCGGGCATTGGAACATTTGCACAAAATCAAAGTGCCGCATACAGCCACAAGTTCGATCAAAAAATCTAAAGTCGTTTCCGATCAATCCCCACAATTTGTTCAAGAAGTAACCGCCAAGATGATGAGCCGCTGCGGCGATCATATCCCGGTGAGCGCGCTGCCTTTTGATGGGACTTATCCGGTCGGGACAGCAAAATGGGAAAAACGCGACATCGCTCTGGAAATCCCGCAATGGGATCCCGATATATGCATTCAGTGCGGTAAATGCGTCGTGGTCTGTCCGCATGCGGTTATCCGAACAAAAATTTATAATCCCGAGCATTTGAAAACTCCCCCGGCCACGTTTAAATCAATTCAAGCAAAAGATAAAGAATTCATGGGTCTGCAATATACAATCCAAATATCACCCGAGGATTGTACCGGATGCGGCATTTGTGTCGATATCTGCCCGGTAAAAAACAAGATTGAAACACGCCTCAAGGCGCTCAATATGGTGATGCAGCAGCCTATTAAAAAAGATGAAATACAAAATTGGGAATTTTTTCTTAATATTCCAGAGACTGATCGCAGCCGCGTTAAACATACCACCATTCGCGGCGTGCAGACCCTTGAACCGCTTTTTGAATTCTCCGGGGCATGCGCCGGCTGCGGCGAAACGCCATATATAAAGTTAATGACTCAGCTTTTTGGTGACCGAGCGCTGGTAGCGAACGCTACGGGTTGTTCATCGATCTACGGCGGCAATCTGCCAACGACCCCGTGGACAAAAAATAAAGAAGGCAGGGGCCCAGCCTGGTCGAATTCGTTGTTTGAGGACAATGCCGAGTTCGGGTTAGGGTTTCGTTTGTCGCTGGATAAACAAACGGAATATGCCAAAGAATTGGTTAAGGAATTGGAATCCACGATCGGCAGCGATTTATCACACCAGCTCTTGACCGCGCAGCAAAAAGATGAAGCCAATATCTTTGAACAGCGCACCCGGGTAAAAGCTCTTAAGCACAAATTACAGCACTCAAATTCCCCTCGGGCAAAACAATTATTGAGTGTCGCTGATATGCTTGTTAAAAAAAGTGTGTGGATTATTGGGGGAGACGGCTGGGCGTATGATATTGGTTTCGGCGGCTTAGATCATGTTTTATCAACCGGCCGTAATGTGAATATTTTAGTCTTAGACACGGAAGTGTATTCAAATACCGGCGGCCAGGCCTCAAAGTCCACTTCCCGCGGGGCAGTGGCAAAATTTGCCGCTTCCGGAAAACCTACCGCCAAAAAAGATCTCGCCCGCATGGCCATGATGTACGAACATGTTTATGTGGCGAGTGTGGCTCTAGGCGCCAAGGATGAACACACCTTAAAAGTTTTCCTTGAGGCCGAGCGTTACGAAGGGCCTTCGTTGATCATTGCCTACAGCCATTGCATTGCGCATGGCATCAATATGACAACCGCGATGCAAGATCAAAAGGCCGCAGTGCTGTCCGGCTATTGGCCGTTATTCCGTTATAATCCGGATTTGGCCTATGAAGGCAAAAATCCGCTGGTCATGGATTCCGGCGCCCCCAAGATCCCGCTTGAGGAATATATTTATACGCAGAATCGATTTAAAATACTTGCCAAAACTCAACCCCAATTATCGAAAGAACTTTTAAGGCTGGCGCAGCAGGACGTTTATAAGCGCTGGGAATTTTATGAAAATTTAGCAGCGCAAGAAAAGAAATCCGATAGTCTCAACAATATCAAACAAGAAACAGGGCGGTAATCCTATGGACCTATCGACTACTTACATGGGGCTTAAATTAAAAAATCCGTTAGTGGTCGCGGCGTCACCGCTGACCGAGGAGATTGACAACTTTCGTCGGCTCGAAGATGCCGGGGTAGCGGCTATCGTTCATTATTCGCTGTTTGAAGAACAGATCACCATGGAAATCTATGAAGCCGATCATTATTTGACTTTTGGGACAGAAAGTTTTGTGGAATCCTTAAGTTATTTTCCAACTCCATCACAATTTATCCTGGGCCCGGAGGAATATCTTGATCATATCCGTTTAGCTAAGAAAGCCGTCGGCATCCCCGTAATCGGCAGTTTAAATGGCCATAGCGATGGCGCATGGATCAAATATGCCAAATATATTGAAGAAGCCGGAGCCGATGCGCTGGAACTTAATATTTATTTTCTTTCAACCGATCTTGATGTGCAAAGCGAACAAGTTGAAAATAATTATTTGGAAATTTTAAGATCAGTTAAAAAAAACGTCCGTATCCCTGTGGCCGTAAAATTAAGCCCGTTTTTTAGCTCGCTGCCCCACATGGCGAAGCGGCTCGATCAAGAGGGAGCCGACGCCTTGATTCTGTTCAATCGTTTTTATCAACCAGACATTGATCTGGAAAATTTGGAAATTGCTCCGAGCATTCTTTTGAGCAATCGAAATGACATGCGGCTTCCTTTAAGGTGGATCGCGATTTTATATGGACGGATTAAGGCCAACCTTGCGGCAACGAGCGGTATTCACCAGGCTGAAGATGTCCTTAAGATGCTTATGGTGGGGGCCGATGTTGCCATGCTCTGCTCAACGCTGTTAAGAAAAGGCATAGGGCATGTCTCGACAATCCTCACTGGAATGGAGCAATGGATGCAGGTACATGAATATCAATCCGTGCAGCAAATGAAAGGGAGTATGAGCCAAAAAATGTGCACCAATCCGGAGATGTTCGAGCGGGCTAACTATATGAAAGTTTTAAAAAGTTTTTCTTCAAAAAGTATCGACTAATACTGTGTTACCAAATTGATAGTGTCGGAAAACCCTCCCGGTGTCATTGTGCAATGACACTGAAAGAAGGTTTTCCGACACTATCAATTTATGTTTAGAGGAGCACAGCACCTTGTTCCTTTGATGATTAATATATCTACAATTAAGGTAACAAGGTACTAACGCCTTTGCAAAAATTTTATGCTGCTTTACAAACCATATCATTTTAAGCGAAAAAAATCCATCTGGGTCGATGCCGACACCGCTATAAAAAAAATAAAAAAAGGCAAACGGATCTTGATTGGTTCCGGCTGTGCGGAACCACAATTTTTGGTCAGAAGCCTGGTCAACAATGCCCACCTTTTTCATGATAATGAGATTGTCCATATCCTAACCGTGGGGATCGCCCCGTACGCGGATCAAAAATACACCAATAATTTTCGGCATAATGCATTTTTTATCGGCCATAATATCCGCGAGTCCGTGGCGCTGGGGCAGGCGGACTATATGCCGATATTTCTCTCGGAGATTCCGCGGCTTTTTAAGACCGGACAGATGCCGATCCACGCCGTTATCATTCAGGTCTCACCACCGGACAAAAAAAATTATGTCTCTCTGGGGGTGAGTGTGGACATCCTGCCGGCTGCCATTCTCTGCGCCGATATTGTGATTGCCCAGGTCAACAAACAAATGCCGGAAACTTTCGGAGTAGCTAAAATTCCGATCTCGGCCATTGATTATTTGGTGGAATCCGCTGAGCCACTGTTGGAATTCCCGCAAGGCCAACCTGATGAAATATCGATGCAAATCGGCAAAAATTTAGCACGGTTTATCCGGGACGGAGATACCTTACAGCTTGGCATTGGCAATATTCCGGATGCGGTCCTTATAAATTTAAAGAACAAAAGCGATCTGGGTATCCACTCCGAAATGATTTCTGATGGGATTGTGGACCTTTATAAAAATGGAAATATTACCAATAAACGAAAAAAAATAAATAAAGGTAAATCGATTATCAGTTTTGTTTTAGGGACGAAGAAAATTTACAACCTTATCCATCAAAATTCCGATTTCGAACTTTATCCTTCAGAATATACCAACGACCCGTTTGTGATCAGCCAAAACCCCACTGTTGTTTCGATCAATTCCGCCATACAGGTTGATTTGACCGGCCAGGTCTGTGCCGATAGTATTGGCGCAAAATTTTACAGCGGGTTTGGTGGGCAGGTTGATTTTGTCCGGGGCGTCAAGCGTTCGGAGGGTGGGCGATCGTTCATCGCCTTACCATCTACTGCCAAAGACAATACGGTTTCCAGGATCACCTCATCGCTCACGCCCGGAGCGGGCGTTGTCACCACGCGCGCGGATGTTCATTACGTTGCAACCGAATATGGCGTTGCGTATCTGCACGGAAAAAATATTCGCGAGCGAGGGTTAGCACTGGTGCAGATCGCGCACCCAAAGTTTAGAGAAGAACTTATGTCGTATCTTAAAGCAAAAAATTATATCTACATTGATCAAAAAACGATCATCGATGATGACAGCCCGGCGAAGGACATTATTCCGTACAGTGAGGCCTTTGATGGAAGGACCATTTATTTTCGGCCTTTACGGCCTTACGATCAAAAAGCGATCCAGGATTTTTTCTACAGCCATCGTCCGGAGACGATTTATCAACGATACTTGACCAATGTTGAATCCTTACCTCGGACCGAGGCGCAAGCCAGGGTTTCGGTTGATTATAATAAGGATATGGCTATCGCGGGATTTGATAATTGGACGCCGTATGCACAGATGGTCTGTATTGGCCGCTATATCCGCCATCAGGAAAACAGCGCCGAGATTGGCCTGGTGGTCAAGGAGGAGTACCAGGGGCTGGGGATAGGCACCTATCTTTGCCGTCATCTGATTGAAGCGGCGAAAAAGCACGGTATCAAAAAATTGTTTGCATACGTCAACCACGCAAATCCCGCTATGCTTAAAATCTTTAAGAATTTTAATTTTTCGCTAATGGAGAGCAAACAAATCGACGGATACTATTGTGAGAGAAGTCTTGTCTAACGGCATATTAGGATTGAATACAAGATGGGATTGCAATCTAGAAGTTGCTAATATTCTACGGATATATGGATTTTGTCAGTTTGCAGAGCACAAATAATTACCGTTTTCATCTTGCGATTTCCCCCCATAAAAGGGTAGAATGACAAATAGGATATAGTGTGGTGAGTCCAACGCTTCTTGACATTTGTCACCCCCGAATGTTTCTGTCGGGGGTCCATGATTCTCGACTGGATTCCCGATAAAAGCATTCGGGAATGACACTGAGCATAAGTAAAGAGATTTATGACTCACTACAATCGGAAAACGCCGATTATTTTTATGTGCAGATAACCTTGAACCTTTAGTCTTTTATCCACGAAAATTTTTGTATGGAAGAAAATTTGTGGTAGGGACACTGCGCTGGCCGTTTTGATCGGCCAGCTTGGAAATTATGGAAAGAGATAAGCAGTTTTTTAAAGATAAATATATGCTGTGGATGGGTGTTGTTTTTTTTCTCTTGGCGCTTAGTTTTATTTTTGACCTTTGGGGTTTTAAGAGGGAAATAATTCCGCACCCTTTAGTTGATCCGCAGTATTTTACCAACGAGCCGGTGCAGCGGGCTAAGTTGGAACCGGTGCTGATAATGGATGGCAGGAAATATCGCTGCAATGACTGTCATCAGAGCATAGAGCCATCGCAGGTGCAAAAATCTTTTTTCTCAGCGCATCCGGAAATTGAGCTTAAACATGGGGTGAATAATTATTGTTTAACCTGCCATAGTTTAAATAATCGTGAGGCGCTGAGGGACATCAACGGTAATGATGTTTCTTTTGCACGCAGCGAAATTTCATGTTTACAGTGTCACGGAACGATTTATCGGGATTGGGAGCGGGGCGTTCATGGGCGGATAAATGAGTATTGGGACAGAGCCAAAGGAGAGGTGAAAAAAATAACGTGTGTGCAATGTCATGATCCGCATAGCCCCAAGTTCAAAGCGATGCGTCCGGCTCCGGCTCCGCATATTAAGAATTATCAAGATTTTTTAAAAACACTTTCGCCTTAAGTAAAAGGAACATGGATCAAAATAATAAAGATCATCAATGTCAATGCGGCGGAAGCCCGGATGGGCATTGTCATTCAAAAGAGGAAAGTCCTTTGAGTGAAAAAGTGACCCGCCGGGATTTCTTAAAACGCTCGGCGGTTGTCGCATCGGGAAGCGCTGCTTTGATTGCCGCGATGTCGCCATTAAGGTTATTAAAAGATTCGATAACGGCGGAAGAATTTGTGCAGAAACATTACAAAGAGATGACGAAAGAAGAAATGGACAAGGTCATCGAGCGGATTAAGGGTAAGGTTAAAGAACGATACGGGGTTGATTCCAATCTTCGGGATATTAAGCCGATGGATGGTGTGGAATATGTTTATGCCCTGAATTTATCGCGCTGTAACGGAAGCCGAAGATGTGTTCACGCTTGCGTCAATGAAAATAATCAATCGAGAAGTCCAGAGATTCAATATATCAGTGTATTAAAAATGCCTAAAGGGACAATGGATCTTGATAAAGGCATTAGGACCTATGAATCAGACAAAGTTCCCGAGGAGGATTCATATTATTTACCGGTTCAATGCCAGCAATGTGAAAATCCCCCTTGCGTTAAGGCCTGTCCGGTCGAGGCGACCTGGCAGGAAAAAGACGGAATTACAGTGATTGATTATAACTGGTGCATCGGGTGTCGTTACTGTGAAGCGGCGTGTCCGTACTGGGCGCGGCGGTTTAATTTTGCCGAACCGGAAATCCCTCAAGAAAGATTGAACACCAACATGGCGTATTTGTCTAACCGGCCGCGGCCTAAAGGTGTTGTTGAAAAGTGCCATTTTTGTCTTCATCGTACGCGCGAAGGCAAGCTGCCGGCGTGCCTGGAGGCCTGTCCAACGGGCGCAAGGGTCTTTGGAAATATTTTGGATCCGGAAAGCGAAATTTCTTATGTGTTAAAAAATAAAAGTGTATTTGTGCTGAAAGAAGAGGCGGGGACGTTTCCGCGTTTTTTTTATTTTTTTGACAAATAAAAGGATTTTTATGTTTGCATGGCTGAAGGATTATTGTCAATTTCTCCGACGATGTTTTGTCATCAGTTTTCAAGGAAGCGGGTTGTTTTACGGCTGGATGACTTTTTTAACTGTTTTAAGCCTGATAGGTTTAAATGCTTATTGTAAACAGCTAGTGCAGGGGCTTTATTTGACAGGGATGACGGATCATGTTTCATGGGGGTTGTATATTGCCAATTTTACGTATCTTGTTGGGATGGCAGCCGCAGCCGTCATGCTTGTTATTCCGGTTTATATTTACAAGAATGAAGATCTGCATGATGTGGTGATTTTTGGCGAGCTTTTCGCGATTGCGGCGATTGTGATGTGCCTGCTTTTTGTCACGGTTGATTTGGGAAGGCCGGATCGGTTTTGGCATTTGATTCCCGGCATAGGACGCTTTAACTGGCCTATTTCGATGCTGAGCTGGGATGTCGTTGTTCTTAATATTTATCTTTTATTAAATATGCATATTTGCGGCTATCTTTTGTACATGAAATATCTGGGAAGAAAACCTTCCCAATGGTTGTATATTCCTTTTGTATTTTTGTCGATTTTCTGGGCGGTGAGTATTCATACGGTGACCGCTTTTCTTTTGGCCGGACTCGCCAGCCGTCCGTTTTGGAATTCGGCTATTTTGGGGCCCCGTTTTATCGCCTCGGCCTTCGCGGCCGGACCGGCGTTTATTGTTTTGACTTTTCAAGTGATCCGCAAGTTTAGCGGTTATAAGATTTCTGACAGCGCGTTATTTATGTTAAGGCAGATCATTCAGGTAGCCATGGTCATTAATGTTTTTCTTCTTGGAAATGAGGTTTTTAAAGAATTTTACACGGATACGCTGCATAACGCATCGGCAAAATATTTATTTTTTGGACTTCACGGCCATAGCGGACTTGTTCCCTGGATTTGGATTGCGATTGTTTTAAATCTTACTTCAATGATTTTTCTCATGTTGCCGGTATCAGAGAAGGTTCAATATCTTAATTTAGCGTGTCTTTTGGCGGTCATTGGAATTTGGATTGAAAAGGGCATTGGATTAATTATCCCGGGTTTTATTCCCTCACCGTTGGGAGAGATCGTTGAATATATGCCGACTATTCATGAAATTTTGATTTGTATCGGCATTTGGGCTTTTGGGTTTCTTTTGTACACAATACTCTTGAGGTTCTCCATTCCGATTTTATTGGGCAATTTACGTATACCGATGGATTTAAAGCAAAATAAGGATTAAATTATGCCAATTTCAAGTCTCATTATTCGAACCGACAAAAAACAAACACAGGCGGTCATGGAGTCTCTCAAACATTGTCCGGATGCTTCCTCAGTGGAAGTATTTGAAGAAAATATTGTTGTCATCACCGAAACTTTTAATCAAAATCGGGATAAGGCATTGTGGGAAGAAATCGAAAAAATCCCAGGCGTTTTACAATGCGATTTGATCTATCATAATTTTGAAGATGAAGGGAGTGGCGTATGATATATGATCTTATGACCCGCCGGAAATTTATAAAATTTTCGGCTAAAATGTCGGCCTTGGCCGTTTTAGGGTTAAACGCCGGGATTACAACACTGGCTCATGCCTTGGATGATGAATCAGTCGGCCTTAAGTGGCATAAGGCGCCGTGTCGTTTTTGCGGGACAGGATGCGGTGTGTTAGTCGGTGTGCTCGATGGGAAAGTTGTTGCTGTTCAAGGCGACCGGCATGCTCCGGTGAATAAGGGACTTCTTTGCGTGAAGGGTTATCATGCCGGAGCGGCTTTGTATGGCAATGACCGATTGACACAACCGCTAATCAGAAAAGGTGGTCAATTACAGCCTGCGTCCTGGGAAGAGGCGATTGATTTAATTGCCCAAAGAATTATAGAAGATCCCGCTAAATTCGCTTTTTATGGTTCCGGGCAATGGACGATCCCCGAGGGATACGCCGCTCTGAAATTTGTCAAAGCGGGTTTGCGGACAAATCAAATTGATCCCAACGCGCGGCTGTGCATGGCCAGTGCCGTATCGGGATTTATGACGACTTTTGGCGCTGATGAGCCGTCTGGCTGTTATGACGATTTGGATGTCTGTGACACGGCGATCTGCTGGGGAAATAATTGGGCGGAAATGCATCCGATTCTTTTCTCGCGTTTCATCGATCGCAGAGGTGGAGGCGATAAAATAAAAATGATCGACATGGCGACACGCCGCACCAGAACGACTGAAGTAGCGGATCATTACATTGAATTTAAGCCCCAGACCGACATGGTGATTGCCAACGGTATTTGTCATTTGTTAATTAAACGCGATAGTTACGATAAAAAATTCGTTCAGGACAGGGTTCGCTTTAAATCCAATGATGGCACCGTGATTACATTCGAGGATTATAAAGCATTTCTTGAAGACTACACCCCTGAAAAAGTGACACAGCTTGCGGGGATATCGTTGAAACAGCTTAATCTGTTGGCCGATTTGTTTTCTAATCCCAGCGAAAAAATTGTTTCCCTCTGGTGCATGGGGATGAATCAGCATACCAGAGGAACCGCAGTTAATAATTTGGTATATAACGTTCATTTACTGTCAGGAAAAATTGGGAAACCGGGAAGTACTCCTTTTTCTTTGACAGGACAACCGAGCGCTTGCGGGACTTGCCGTGAAGTAGGAACGACAATTATAGGCCTGCCGGGAGGATTTGATGTCACCAATGAAGAACACCGCGCGATTGTTGAAGAGATTTGGAATTTAACGCCTGGGACGATTAACGCGACGCCAGGATTTCATGCGGTCGCCATGTTTAGGGCCCTCGTTGCCGGAGATATTACAAGCATATGGATACAAGTCACCAACCCAGGTCAATCAATGCCAAATTTAAATGAAAATTTCAATAAAGCGGGGGACCGGTTTATGGTCGTTTCGGATATTTATCCGACGGCAACAACACAATTGGCCGATGTTGTTTTACCTTCAGCGATGTGGGTTGAGAAAAACGGGATGTTCGGTAATGCCGAGCGCCGGACCCAGCAGTGGTTTAAGATGGTTGAGCCTCCCGCGGATGCCCGTGATGATGTTTGGCAGACGATCGCCGTAGCTCACCGGATGTTTGAATTGGGCTTTGAAGAGATGAAGGATAAGGACGGGAAATTTTTATTTTCTTTTAAGGATGATAAGGGCAATGAAATGGAGATATGGAAATGGGAGGTATTTAAGAAGAATAATATTGATAAATTGTTGTTTGAAGAATACCGCCACTTTACCACGAAAAAGCATAAGGATCTTGCTCCCTACGAGGAATATGTGAGAGAGCGCGGTCTTCGCTGGCCGGTTGTTCGGGATGCCGGCGGCAACTGGCGAGAAACATCTCGTCGTTATGTTGAAGGAGAAGACCCGTTTGTCAAACAAGGCGAAGGCGTTATTTTTTATGGAGATAAAGATAAAGAAGGCCGTGCCAATATCTGGGCCCGTCCGTATGAACCGCCGCCAGAAGTGCCGGATCAAGAATATCCTTTTTGGTTGTGCACGGGACGTGTGCTAGAGCATTGGCACACAGGGACGATGACCCGTCGCATAAAACAGCTTTATAATGCCAATCCGGAGGGCTATGTTGAGCTTAATCCAAAAGATGCCAAAGAATTAGGATTCGTTAATGGACAAAAAATTCGTATTGTTTCAAGACGGGGTTCGGTCATCCTGCCTGTTTCGATTAATGGAAGATCGATCCCTCAAAGGGGTGCTGTTTTTGTCCCATTTTTTGACGAAGATACACTGA
The DNA here is from genome assembly GCA_964359575.1 of uncultured Planctomycetales bacterium. GTDB lineage: Bacteria > Omnitrophota > Gorgyraeia > Zapsychrales > GWA2-47-8 > 2-02-FULL-48-11. The sequence continues at coordinate 3,841 of CAYHTV010000009.1, read as the reverse complement.
TTAATCTTGTCACCTTAGATGCTTATTGTCCGATATCCAAAGAACCGGATTATAAAAAATGCGCGGTAAGGCTTGAAAAGGCATGAGCAATAAACGCATAATTTCATTTATTATTTTTATTTACGGGGTTGTAACATTGGTTTTGTTCTGTCGTAATATATCGTTTTCCGAGGAGCCGATGATAGAGAATATTATTTCTAGAGAAGGAATCGTTGATGAGGATCGGCGTGCTATGCTTCGTGCTTTTTATACAGCGCCGCCGGTGATCCCGCATGAGTTAGAGTCGCAAGATTCAACGGATTGTGTATTGTGCCATTTAGAAATAACTAAATTCGAGGATGGACGCATTGCTCCGAAGACACCGCACCCTCAATTTTCGAATTGTTTGCAATGCCATGTGTCTAGCCAGCCGGGGATGAATCAAATGGCCGGGAGTACTTGGAGAGGATTAGAGGAACCGAAGCGGGGAGATCGCTGGTTTACCGTTTCCCCTCCAATAATACCGCACAGGATATTTTTACGGGAAAATTGTTTGTCTTGCCATGATCCGGAAAACCCTGACACTCGTTTGAGAACTCCTCATCCGCAGCGGACAAGCTGTCTTCAATGCCATGTGCCAAATTATCAAAATGAATTTGAGGCGCACAATGAATGATTATAAACCTTTAAACATAACTTTGGAGGACGGCCGGCGGGCATTAGCAGTGCATGCCCTTCAAAAAGGATCTGACTTAAGGAAAAAGTACGGCAGTTTCCTTGATGATGAAACGCTTTTGAATATCTTGAAGGATGAGGAGTTTGTCCGTTTTCCAACACGGATTGTTTTCGATTCGAGTAAGATTGAAAAGGGAATGTTCGCAGTTGTGGAGAAGGAGACGGACGAGCCAACAAAAAGTTATGTGATTTATGTTCATGAACATTTCCAAAAAAGGTTAGGTGACTTGCCGGCCATTGTGTTGTATTATTTAGTTACGGTCAATTACGGGGATTTTGCGACATGCAATGAAGCTGAGGAGTTTGGCTCGGCCGCCTTAGGGATGGAAAAAGATTATTACTACCAATATGTGTGCCGGCTAGCGGATCAGGTTTCTTATTGACCTTTGTAGAACCAAAAGAATTGAGGTAGTCAATATTGGCCTTTGTCTCCTCAATGATAAATCCAAATTTTTTTCTTTAGTTGTACAAAGGCCCATAACAAGGAGAGAAAGTTGTGTTTGGAATAGGATTTCCAGAGTTTGCGGCGATTTTTTCGGTGGTTTTATTACTCTTTGGTCCTAAATCATTACCGGAGATTATGAGAGGTTTGACGCAAGTCGTTAAGCTGTTTAGAAAAGAATTAAGAGACTTAAAAGAAACAATGGAATTGGATTCGCCGCAAGCGCTGACTTCATCGGACGAAAATAATTTCAAGCCTCGCTGGGACACATCCAATGATTTTAACCCAGATTCTTCGAGGAGGGATTGGAGGCCTAAGGGCACAGAAAATTTTGAAAAAGGAGGGAAATAAATATGTTTGGATTAGGTATGCCAGAATTGGTTATTATTTTTCTAGTTATCCTGCTTTTATTCGGAGGGAACAGGCTCATTGATATCGCTAAGGGTTTGGGAAAATCCATCAAGGAATTCAAAAAATCTGTTTCTGATGAGAATAAGGATGAGGATAAGTCAGATAAGACCAAAACATAAATGATGTTATGGGCCTTTGTACAACTAAAGAAAAAAATTTGGATTTATCATTGAGGAGACAAAGGCCAATATTGACTACCTCAATTCTTTTGGTTCTACAAAGGTCAATAGAAAGCCATTATGGTTCGTGAAGATAAACAACTTTCACTTTTCACTCATTTAGATGAAATTCGTAAAAGATTATTTGTTTTCGTTGTCTGGTTTTTCATTTTGACAGGATTGTCTTTTTATTTTGTTGGGGATATCCTTCGTTATCTTAAACTTCCCGCCGGTTCTCAATTAGGCCCTTTGGCGGTATTTAGCCCGTTGACCGCCATTTTTAGTTTTATTAAGATCGCTTTTTTTTGCGGGTTTGCGTTTTCCCTGCCTGTTCTTTTGTATGAGGTGTGGATGTTTATTCTTCCGGCCCTGGAAGAGCGATGGGGACGTTATGGATTTATGTTTATCGGCTCAGGGATCATGCTTTTTGTTACAGGGGTTTTATTCAGCTTTTATATTCTCATCCCCGCATCTTTAAAGTTTCTTCTTAGCATCGGTCAGGGAGAGCTTCAATTTATTATTTCCTTGGATTCGTATGTTTCCTTTGTTTTATTGATGATGGTAGGTTGCGGCTTGGTGTTTGAGATCCCCGTCATAGCGTTTTTTTTGGCAAAGGTCGGTATCTTGACGGGAGAATTTATGGTACGTCAATGGAAAATGGCTGTTGTGGGCACGCTTATTGTAGCCTCAGTCATAACCCCATCACCGGATTTGGTAAATATGTTTTTGATGGCGCTGCCGATTTTAATCCTTTATATTTTATCGATAGGCATAGTGTTCATGACGCAAAAAAAGCAGTTGTCGACTAGAGCATAAGAAAAATTATTAGTTTGATTTTTAACTACTTATTGAGTCAACGATAAATGCTCAAAGAAAACAAAACTCCTCATATCTTATCGATCAGTATTTCGAGAGGAGGTATTCCTAAATTATCGATTCAGTCGGTAAAAGTTACAACATCTGGGTTAGAGGGTGATGGGCACAATCACGCTAAACACTATGATCTCCGGCAAGCGGTTTGTTTACAGGATGTGGAGCACTTAGCAGAATTAAGTCAAAAAGGATATCGCTTGTTCCCTGGGGCAACGGGTGAGAATTTAACTATCCGCAACCTCAATGTTAATGGGTTACCTTTAGGCACGATTCTTCAATTCTCCGGTGGCGTGGTTTTAGCGATCAGTAAAATAAGAAAGCCATGTTATGTCATGGATGCCATTCATCCACAGTTAAAAATCGATGCCCTGGGGAGGCATGGGATGTATGCCAAAGTTATTAAAGAAGGCATTTTAAATGTTGGAGAAACAATCAGCATCATCGAAATTCTAAGGCCTCAGGAAGAATTTGAGTGCCCGATTATTAGCTAAATTTAGAGATTGATGATAGAATAGAGCGTAATATTAAGTGGAAAAAGGCTTGGAATATTTACGCACAGGTTAATTATTAAAGGAAGCCATTATGAAAAATGATATTGAAGAATTGCTTGGTGAAATTCACAATAAGCTCGTTGCGCCGAAGATTGCAATGGAAAAATTATCTAAGAAAGAAAATGTTCCGCATGAATTTATTGAGCTGGCCTCAAAGGAATTGAATAAGGTGATAGAACTTGTCGATAAGCTTAAAGATTGATTATTTTTGCAAATTAATCTAGCCCCCTAAGGTCTGTATTACAAGCGCCGGTATCAAAAAAAAATCAAAAAGAATAATTTTTATTTATTTGCGCGACTGTGATGATATAATTGCCGCATTGGATCAGAAAAATTTTCCGACGGATTTACGCAAGTTTTTGTGCGGAAGAGACTCTCCGTTTGTGATTTTTAGGTTTCTCAGAAAATGGCCAGCTGCGCGAGACAGGAGACTTTATCCGCGGTCAAAAACAGGGGCTGGTGATGAGCTATTATCCCAGCGGTAAAATGGAAAGTACGGCTAATTTCGATGGAGGCAGGCAAGAGGGGGAGCGGCGCGAATACTACGAAGAGGGGCAGCTTAAACGAGTAGAAAATTTTTTGCAAGGGCAGTTAGACGGCGTCATGCGAGGATATTATCCTAACGGAAAACTCGCGACCTTATGGGCCTTTGTACAACTAAAGAAAAAAATTTGAATTTATCATTGAGGAGA
>CAYHTV010000008.1:0-33613 GCA_964359575.1 uncultured Planctomycetales bacterium | reverse complement strand
AGGATCGCCGAATTTCTCCTGATAACTGGTGATGAGCTCTTTAACTACCTTTAATTCTTCTATCGTCTTTATCTTGGCCAGTATGGCGGGAAGAGCATCGCGAACATATCTGAAAGGATCGCCGAATTTCTCCTGATAACTGGTGATGAGCTCTTTAACTACCTTTAATTCTTCTATCGTCTTTATCTTGGCCAGTATGGCGGGAAGAGCATCGCGAACATATCTGAAAGGATCGCCGAATTTCTCCTGATAACTGGTGATGAGCTCTTTAACTACCTTTAATTCTTCTATCGTCTTTATCTTGGCCAGTATGGCGGGAAGAGCATCGCGAACATATCTGAAAGGATCGCCGAATTTCTCCTGATAACTGGTGATGAGCTCTTGAACTACCTTTAATTCTTCTATCGCCTTTATATGGGCCAGTAAGGTGGGAAGAGCATAGCAAACATAGTTGCTAGGATTACCGTAACTGGTGATGATCTCTTGAACTACCTTTAATTCTTCTATCGTCTTTATCTGGGCCAGTAAGACGGGAAGAGCATAGCGAACATATTTGCTAGGATCGCCGAATTTCTCCTGATAACTGGTGATGAGCTCTTTAACTACCTTTAATTCTTCTATCGTCTTTATCTTGGCCAGTATTGCGGGAAGAGCATAGTGAACATATATGAAAGGATTGCCGAATCCCTCCTGATAACTGGTAATGAGCTCTTGGACAATGGGATGCTGTAGTCTTTCTTCAACTCTCAGACTCAACCAAAATGCGTCTTCTGCTGCGGTATTTTGTTCATGCCATTCCTGGTTAAGTTCATGCACCAGCGCCAGGGACTTCTCAAAATCACTTATCTTTTCATCAATGAGAATAAAAAGAATTCTGCCATCAATAAAATTCGCCCCATCAAAACTCCTCGCCGGTCCAGCCCGGATTTCTATTGTCTTACGGGAAAGTTTCTCCGGCCTATTTTTCCTATAATAATCCAACACCATCCTCACCCACAAGGATTCCTCTTTAATAACCTTACCCCACTCTTTCAAACCATTTTCACGTATCTGCCCAACTTCCCCCTCAACCTGTTCAACCGTGTATCCTTCCTTCGGCTTGGCCGGGTCTCTTTTGTTTGGCAGGGGCAATTCATGAATTGCCCCTGCCACACCGGCTGAGACTAACCCTCTCCCCAATTTTTTGGGGGAGAGGGTAGGGTGAGGGGGCAATAAAAATTGATAACGTAACCTCTTAATTCCCCTCACCCGTCCTTCGGACGTCCTCTCCCCAGCCAGGCTGGGGAGAGGATGCCTAGATTCATTTGACCCAGTTACCTGTAGGGGCGATTCATGAATTGCCCCTACTTCTTTTATTCTTAATCCAGCCGCGGCCGCCGCGAGCGCGATAAGCCCCAACCTCATCAACGTCCCCGGAGCCGTCCCGTCGGTGAAGGACATCAATGGCAGAGAGAGAATAAATGGATTGACAGCAGTAAAAAAGGATGTTACAGTTTTTTTGAATATGAATAATGCATCAAGCGAAGATAATAAAGCAACTCCCATTTTTACCAATAAACGGCGAGATTTGCTGGCTAAAACTATCATGGATATCAGTAAAATCCTTATTGCGGCCGCCTTTGCCAATGAACTATTTAGCAGTGATTTATGGATAAAAAATCTATCTGTCGTAAGTATCATTGCCTTTGTATTTATTGGAATTTTGGTTTGTCCAAAAAAAGAGGAGAAATAATATGGTAACCACCGTCGGTTTATTAATAATGATCGTCTTAATCGGTCTATTATTCGTATGGGATCAGTACCGAGTGAAAAAACACCATCATTAGATTGTCCTAAACCCCTTTTATTCTTTCCCTTAAACGTTCTTGCCCCTACTTCTTTTATTCTTAATCCGGCCATCGCGTAGAAACCGCGTCTTTTTGTAAACACTCCGTCGTTATATTGGGAATGAATGTGAGCCGCGGCCAAAACGGCCCGCTCGAAAGCGATCCTGGCTATCTTGTCAGAACGAGCCTCTCTTAAATCCACAGGATAAGGGCGATATTCTTCTTCAAGAAATATCCTTTTTTCTTCCCGCGCCTTTAACTCTTCTTTAATGATTTGCTCATATGTTAATTTCCTAAACGTTTTTACTTGTTCTCGGAATACTCTTGCGCCTTTACGATCCGTTCGTTCGGCCAATCTGAAAAAGAGGCGTCTTAACTTGGCTGACGGTTTTCGCCATTTCCAGTCGTAAGGAGAATAAACTTCTTTGTGCCCATCGAAAAATTCTCGCGGAGTATTTCTTTTCCATACCCATTGTCCGATAGTGTCATTGCGAGCGCTTTTTGCGAAGCAATCTTGCCTGGATTGCTTCGTCCGAACTTCGTTCGTCCTCGCAATGACACCGGGAGGGTTTTCCGACACTATCTGTCCCCTCTTATTCTTTCTAAGACTCGTGCGGTTGAGTTCTTCAAGGTACGCAATGGTTTTAGTCACAAACCTTCGTTGTGCCGCCCACTCTTGTTTTTGCGCTTCCTCAAAAGCCTCCTTCCATGTTGACTGCATGGCCAAAGGCGGCAGGGGCGATTCCTGAATCGCCCCTACAGACGATTCAGGAGTTGCCTCTACGTGCTGGACATTTGTCCACGCCGCGTACAATCTTCCAAACTCTCCTCCCGTGATTTTGTCAATTTCGTCGCGTACTAACTCTCTGATATCCCGACCATCTTTATCATCGGGAAGCAAATTAACCCAGTGGCTATAGCCGCTGAACATCATCTGTGCGATCGCTCGATTTTTTAACCGCAGCACAAACGCGTTAAACGCCTCGCCAATATCCTCCGGCAGATCCTTGTCAAATTCTTTCTCAATCAATCTCACTATCTTCTCTTGAATTTGCCCCCACTGTGTTAAAGCCTTGCTTAAAGTTTCCGTCACTGGCGATTGATAAGGCCGCCGCTGAGTTAAATCCTCCCGGGCCCGCGCTGGATCATTATCATGTTTTTGCATCAAGCGGCTTAAATAATACACCGCCTCCCGCGGATCCTTCTCTGTACCCGAAGCCGCGCTCCCGTTAATATGCTCCTGCCACACCGCCAGCGCATGCTTAAGCTCATCGGAATAGGACACGCCAGAGGCAATATGGCTTAGCTGACGCTGATTTTTATCGATCCACCTAATAATCTGTCCCCGCGTGACCGGCAGTTCCTTTCCAAAAATTTTCTTATTAAGCGCCTTGATTCTAGGACTTTCCGCATGATGGACCAGGGACAAGGTCTGGCTTAAAATATCGTCTACCCGGCCTGCTTCCACCAGCTCTTGGAATTTATCGCGTTGAGCATAGAAGCTCTTCTTATGAGCCCCGCTGCTCGTCGTATAGTTTAAAAGAACGACCTTCTTGATATTTTCCCCTTCATATATCACCAGCATAGTCATTCTGCCGCCGTCGCTTAATCCCATTTTAAAAAATGCCGCCCGGCCATTTTCATATCCCTGATATTCTTTCTCTACAATGGGATCCTGGCCGCGGTATCGGGCAATAAGGCGGTGGTCGCGGCTGTGAGCCAGTTCGTTCAATCTATTTCGCACCGCCTTGATATCATTGGGCTGGAGATCACCGTTGAGATCTTTATGATAAAGCACATCGAAATCCAGCAGCCGGTCACCGTCCGTTTCTTCAAAATACCGGCTGTAAGCGTCCCGCGGTTCCTCTGTCGGCGCGGAAATCCGAATCGGCCGATCCGAGGTTGCAAAGATTTCGTTGAGCTGCCGTAATAATATTTCCTCGTCGTTATCTTGAGGATATTCCCGATGCAGTTCTTCATGCCGTTCTATGAACCGCCAAATTTCTTCCACATCATTGAATTCTTTTGTTGTTAATAATTTACGCAAGGCCACGTCTTTTTGAATATTGAACGTTGTTCTCCCTCCTTGAGTAAAGGCGAGCGGAATCTTTTTTGTTAAACCGCGATTAAATTTTATAAAATTTTCGAGAATTTTAATTGCCCGAGCGAAGCGCAAAAGCAGCCCTTTGGCCTTTGGCCCAAACGGATGAGTCACATCGATCTTTTCAGCCAAACGGAATAAATCTTCAGAGTCGATATTCTTTCTCTCCGGATAATTCTTACGCCCCCGACGTTTCAAATAAATTCCCCCGAGAAACGCCGCCAGAATCAATGAATCTATCCACGACCATATGACACCTATGGGGTGTAAATGGTTCACTAACAAAACAACCAAAATAACACCGGCCCACCAGGGCGATCGGGCGGCGGGGCCGTCGTCTCTGCGAGACCGCGTGGTTAAATTTCTAGGATCTGCCACCAGGAGCAGGCCTTCAACACGGGACACCGAAATGTTTAACATTTCGGCAATCTGCGCCTCAGAATTCCCCTGCGACTTAAGTTCGATAATTGTTCGACGCAATTCTTTGAGCGCTTGAATTTCCGTGAGAATGCGGGCCTGCTTCTGCGGATCATGATCCACATCTTCCCATCCCGTCTGACGCCGCGGTTCTTTTCTCTTTCGCGTTACCAATACCTCGCCGGCACTATACTGCTCTTGCATTCTGCGTAATTGCTGCAGATAATAATCTTTGGGAAGTTCAATTCCAAAAGTATCAATCGCGTGGAGAAAATACTCCAATTTTTCCGGATGTTTTCTGTAATACTCAATATTGGCTTCAATGGCTAAGGCTTCGTCCTCTTCGGGGGTGAGGTCTTTGCCTTGGTTGGCTTTGTGAGCGAATTCGTGCAGCAGGGCGTCGTCGATGATAAGCTGGAATAGGTAAGAAGGAAGATGGGTGGAAAGCAGGGGCGGCGCGCGGGCCATCAGCCGGCTATTGATTCGTATCGGCCGCTCCTTTGTCCCATCAAATTCCGCAAGCCTTTCTCCCAAATCCGCCGTCATATCCACCGCGATAGTGTTAGAAAACTTCCTTTCAGTGTCATTGCGAGCGCTTTTTGCGAAGCAATCTTTCCTGGATTGCTTCGTCCGAACTTCGTTCGTCCTCGCAATGACACCGGAAGGGTTCTCCGACACTATCACCGCGCGCGTCAGATCGGCCTGACCGATATTCTGCAATCCCTGCCGAAGATAACTGTTTAATTCAGTTTGCGAGGCGCGATTGCGATCCCCGACCCACGGCCCAAGCCGTCCGGGATGGTTGGCTGCTTTGGGAGAATCCCCCGCAACATCTCGATCATCAATTTTAAAATTGTATGCTAATGTTATTCCTTCTGACTCATAATAAATCTCCCCTCTTAAAAACCCGTCAGCAAGGACTCTTGCATTCAAATAAAAGCCGTCAAAAGAAGAATCCATGATGGATGTATAAATTTTGTCAATAAATTTTCCAATCGCCGTCACGGTGAGTTCTCTGCGATGAAGATAAGGAATAATATCGACCAAAAATTGTTCAACCACCTTTTGCGGCTTACCTATAACCTCTCTATCATGACTTACCTTATGTTGTAAAATACTTAGGGCACATCTTGTCTTGCTTATAATCCTGTGGTGCTTTTCTGGATTACTAAATGATTTAAATTGCGCTTTGAGTTCCGCCAGAACAGGAGCGATTTTGACCTTGCTATGTTTTAAATCTTTAACTAAACCGATCAGCGCGATGATCCCATCAATTCTTAGGCCATTTAGAAATGCCATTCTTTTCTTTGACCTTATAATCGAATCCAGTTCGATAAGCGCCAAATCACCAAGCGCCGCGAAATCCGGGTTGACCCGCTCGCCAAAAAATTCCGAGTGGCTGAGGACTTCGAAATAGAGCATAGCGGCGCGGCCTCTTCGCAGCGCCTGAATCGTTGCCAGACGCGCCACAGCTTCGTCAGAATAAAATTCGTGATGGTCGATATGCAAGGCCTGGTGCCGCACATACATCTCTAAAACGATATCGGCATGTTCTTCTTTTGCGCGCAGCGCTTTTAACTCAATGATCTTATCCAAAACCGACACATGCAGGATAAGCACTCTTGTGCCGTCCTTCTTTTTTACGGCGGCCATGGTAGAGCCGTGCGTTAAGCGAGAATTGGATGTAATCATAAGCTCAATCGGTTGAGTGGAACTTATGGCGGCGCTTAATTCTTTGGAAGCTTTTACGACATCGCTCAATGCTTCCAGCCGGGCGAGAGCCAGCCTGCGGTCTTTGGTTGATTTCTTTTGTCTCTTATCAAAAGCGATATTGAGCATTAGGAGGATTTCCTCGCGAGCGCTTGAATCAGTATTCAAATAATCATCCAAGTTATTCGGCCCAACGGACAAACTGCCTGCGGAATATTGTTTCACAACCCTTTGCATCAATAATACCGGGGCGGGGTGGGATTGCTCAAACGGCAGTAATCTTTGTCGTGGATGAGATGGTTCTGAAGGCCGCGCGGATACGGAAGTTGTTTCTGGCCGCGCCAACGGTGCGCTTGAATGGCCGCCTTCTTCTAAGAAAGAACCGCTCCATTCGCTCCATTGGAAGACGCGCTGACGCGGCACTTTCTGCGCTGTTTTTGGTATTTGACCAACCGCTGGCGGTGATGGCCGTGGGATCTCAATCGCGCGTAGCGCCGCGGGACCCGCGGCCAGCGTCGGATCCGGCGGCGGAACCAGCGCGACATCTTTAATACCGCCATTACCCGACCGCACGATTCCTAAAATTTCATATTCACTCCTGCCGATCATCTGTTTCAAAACAGCCGCGTATTTTTTATGAACAACTTCTTCGCTCGATCCAACAATAATAATCAATGTGTCTTGGCTATTCATTTTTGACTTTAATCCTTCAATATGATCAAAGCGGCCGCCGGCTCTTAAAACAACCGTTGATAAATTTTTCCCGTCTGGCCGCAGGCGGCGCGCGACAGCCGCTGACACATTCACCGCTAACCCCGGCAAACCCCTGACCATATCTAAAGTTCCGGTGATATCCAAATCCGCGCCCATCAAGGCGCGGATGAAATCGCGCACACCTGGCAGATCGTGCATATCCCTGCGCAATTTCTTTTTATCCACCCGCTGCCACTCGGCGCGTAAATGCGCCAGTTCATAAAGCGGCCGCAATACTCCGTTATGGCTGTGTTCCAGAATTTCCTGAATCTGAACAAAATTATTTTCTAAAATTCCACGCAATAGATTTATCTCTTCCGGAGATTTACGGCCGTGCATATCTTCAAAAATCCCCCAAACTTCGCCTAAGTCGTCATTAAACCCGCCGCGCCGGATATACCGCCGGGTCACGTCGCGCTTAGAATCCGCCATGTCCGCGAATTCTTTAATCAACTTGGCCAATTTTTCGCGGGGAGCCGCGTCCGGGCGCGATTCCTTTTCGCTCAAAATCATTAACAAACGCCGCTGGCTGGGATCAAACAATTCACGATTCGGTTTACTAAACCGTTCAACAATATAGTCTAAACTCTTTGGTTCATGCTGCTGCATGATAAGCCTTTGCTGAGCTGATAAATCCCCCGGCGCGTCAATGGCGGTTAAAACCTCATCATCCATTTTACCGATGTCATGATATAAAACCGCCAAGACGATTATTTCCAGTTCATCCTCCGTCATACCCGCCAACCGGCCTAAGCTTTCGGCAATCGCCGCGGCCCGGATCGTATGCGCGATGACACCTTCGGCCACAATCATGTTATGCCGGACGTTTCCTCGGGCGTATTGATAAATATTGGAAAACCTGTGGCTACCGTCTTCTTCCTCAATGACAGGCATGCGCTTCCGTTCTTCTAAATCTTTGCGCAATTGGTCATGATGCCGGCGGCGAACCGACCGGACAAAACTTTCGATTGTGGGATATTGTTTTCCAAAACCCTCCAATATTACCTTTTCTTTTTCGGCATCTCTGATCAAATCATGCTCGAAGCTGAATTCCGAGACAAGCTCATCCAAATCTTCCGATGTGAGAGAGGGACGTTTTTGCAGTTCGGCGTCAAGCAGGGTAATATATCGCTTCAATTTTCTGCGGATGTGTTCCTCGGCGTAACTTTCCATCAACTGATCAAACGTGATCTCATTGCTTAAATACTTCACAATCAAATCCCGATGGGACAAGAAATATATCGGAAATCCGCTGCGGGTCCGTCCCCTGCGAGACCCCACCGGCAAAACTTTATATTCAAAACGCCGATATGAAGAATCCCATTCGCTGCCATAACTATGGATCAACCTAAAAGGCAGGTGCAGCTCCCGTTCATCCTTTCGCGTCATATGGCAGACCACATGTTTACGGTTGTCGGGTAAAATAACTTTATAAAATCTGATATCAAAACCTTCGTTTCTGGCCAAATGCCCCCAATGCCTTACCGATGGCCGGTAGGCAAAACCGCCATCCACCAGTCCGTACGCTGATTTAGGCCCGATTTCGATGACCGCTGTCCCTCCGACCTTGAGCAGCCGGTAAACCCCTTCCAATGTCCTGAACGGATCCAGGGAATTTTGATCCACCATGACACCGGTCACAAAATTATAGAGCTTATACCCGCTAAAATGTTCCAGGCTCCCGTAAGTGATATTCAACCGCGGGCCCGTTGAATACTGCCTTTCCCACACCGCAGTAATCCCGGCAAAATGAATATCATGGAAGGCCTCGAATCGTCTCGCTAAATCACAGACCGCTTCGCGATGGCCGCCTAAGTCCAGCACTCTAAAATGTCCCCGGCGTTGTCTGTCGTTTTTACGCCATTTTTTATAAAGGGCGGCTATGTTCTCTAAGACATCAACTTTTAAACGGGTATTATATCCATATTGAACGATTCCATCCTCCCGGGTGTGATCCGATAATTTTAGATCGACCGGTGAATACGACCACTGACCCGCGGCCTCCAAAAGCAGCAAATCAGAAAGCGCGTGCGAATTCCTGACAAACGGCGTCATTTTTCGCCAGCGGTCAAAATGTTTGCCATCAAACAATCCGCGATAATGATCTTGAAATAATTTCTGGAAAAAATGCGGCAGGATAAAAACAACCGGATAACCGACATAAATAAACCGGTTGGCCCATACTTTTACGCGATGTTTCAAATAACGCCAGGACCATCGCATGGTCCAAACTTGACGAAATGTCTTCCCCGTATTGATCGTGGAATGGGCATCGATAGCAATTACTAAATTCAAAACAGTAAGCCCGATAACAAAAATGAAACCTGTCTTCAAAGAAAACAACGATCCCGCCAGAAGAATCAAAATAAACATCGGTAAAGAGACGCGATTCCTAAAGTCAATAATTTTGCGTAAGGCTTTTGTCAGGAATCGATTTTCACGCCCCTTATGGAAAAATTTATAAATCCTGTGTGAAAGAGATAAAGCTATTACAAAAACAGCGGCCGCCGGCGCCCAGCCATACCCATGCCAGGTCCCAACAGCCAAAGCGAACGGCGTTCCTAAAAATACTATTTCCTCCGCGGCGGGAAGCACAGCCTGATCCGTGAGATATTTCGCCATATGATACGCGGCATGCGGCTCATATTGAGATCGAACAAAGATAAAATGCAGGATTTTTCTCGATAATCGCCGCCAGCTGGGGATAAGCGCCTTTTCTTCCTCGGCATCGTCCTGTCCTAAACTTAACCGAGTTGAGTCATCTTCTGTTTTAATCCACAATTCGGTAGTAATAGAATACGGATGTTTTATATGACGGGCAAAAGTCAATAACACCGGCACGGCATTTTCCATAATACCGCCGACCGCCTTAAAGCCGTCACCGCTGTTATGCGTGATGGTCTTGTCTTTTCGCCGTTTGTCAGCGTCCATGAAATATGGATAGCCTTGTTGATAAAATCTTTTATTGATCTTCCAAAGAATACGCCAATCTTGACGATCGCTGCTGACTTGAGTGATACTAACGCGCAGCAATTGCTGCCGCGGATAAAATACAACTTTTTTAGTTCTTAAACCGCCGAAATACGCAGCATTGATAGTAAATTCATCAATGATACTCTTTCCGTGCCGGGACAATTTCGTATCAATATCTTTATCCTCAACCAGCTCTTGATAATCTCCCAACTCCCTGGAGACTTCCCGCGGCTTAAGACCGCTCTTAAAGACAATTGTTTCGCGCCATTGGATAAGGCTCACCAATTTCTGCCACAGGCGCGCGGCATACCACGAAAGAGTCTTCATCATTCTGCCCCAGCCGCTGCTTCGGCCGAAACGCGCCGTTATGGACGTTTGTACAACCATTAATATCAGTAAAATAACGCCAGTTCGATATAAACTCTGCGTGTCATTGCGAGGCCTGTTTTTGGGCCGAAGCAATCCTTTTAAATATGATTTAAAAGATTGCTTCGCAAAGAACGCTCGCAATGACACTATTTTTCTTTTCAAATTTTTATGTCGAACTGACGTTAAAATAATCCCGCCGGCGGCCGCAAATATAAACAACTTTTCCCAAGAAAAATCAAACCATTCCGGCTGCAAGCTCATAAAGCCCAGGGCTGCTTTGGCAGCGGCGCTTTTCTTGTCAAAAATATCTTGATATTCCACCTTATTGATAAACGGCGGTACCGGCTTAAATCTCTTTCGCTCACTCGGTTCCGCGGGATCATAAACCAGGATCCGCAGGGCAGGATGACGCCGGAACTGATCCGCGATATCTTTATAATCCCAGGTCTCACCTTGAATATTCATGCCCCATCCCTGTCCCGCCGCGACGTCGAGCGTGCGAACCGTATGCAATGCATCGTTGATTTCCCGCATTTTTGGATCAGCGTACTTGGCGTCTAATATTTGCCTGGCCTCGTGCACGAACCGGCGCAGGATCGCCAGGTATTCTCTGCGATAATCCCAATTGAGATCCAAGAGCACCTCGGAGAGTATCCGGGGAAATTTCAGCGGGCTGTGATATTTGATGGAATCCAGCATAGGAACATACAAATACCGGACGGCCTGCCGTGATTTCAATAACCGCGCAAAAATACTTTCATTTAAAATCACTGAATAAATCATGCTGATGGCTGTATTGAAAATGTTCAAATGCCTTTCTTGAGAAATTTTATTATCCGTCAGAGTCAAAAATAAGACGCCTTCAATGACCCATTCTTCGGCTTCCTGAAATAAGGTGTGTAAAACAATACGCGCGTTTTTATCATTGATAGGCGCCTGGCTTAAGATGGCGTGAAAAATATTCGGCAGCCGCTGGTCTCGAACGTTGTTCAATAAATAATCAAAGATGATTTTATATCCATGCGCGGGAATCTCATGCCGCCGTAAAAGTTCTTCGTAAAAATCAACCAATGGTTCCTGCGGAATTTTTTCATTCAACCGCGCGACTAAGCCCGCAAATTCCTGCTGCGGTAAATAGTGTTCGCCTAACAATTTCATGGCGGTCTTTGTCCACCGTTTAGCCGACGTATGCCCCAAAAGATAACCAAAGGCCTCCGGCAGCAACGGCCATATAAAAGGCCGTCGATCCGAGAACACCGCCTCCATGGCTTCCAGCATATCGGCTTCTTCAACCTGCGCCTGCCGCCGTATGAGATAATTAAAAATATCCGGATACTTGGCCAAGACCGCCATGAAAAGATACGCTCCCGTCGCCAGCTGATTCGTGGAGACGACCATGACTTTTTCTTTCCAGCCCCGGTGGTTCGAAGACACGATATCAATCGCGACCGCCGTTTTCATGACAGTATATACATGATATTCGATTCTCGAAACTCCTAACGATTCTGTTAAATCCCGTAACCCCAATTTGGTTATTTGCAGCAGCGATTTTTTACGATGCCGGCCATTACCGTTTTGCCCGCCGCGGCTGTACCATGCCGGCCATATCGCCGCCACGAGCGTCGTATTTTCATGACCGCGGCTCATATATTCATGCCCGTTTATCAGAGCAAAAACAACCGCCGCGAAAACCGCTAAAATACTTATCATCCAAAGCAGATTCGTTAATACGGCTCCGGTCTTTGTTGAAGTTAAGGATGCTCCGCGAGATTCCGCGGAATACGATTTCGCTTTCGTCCGTCCCATGGCATAGAGCATTAATAAAAGCGCCGCCAATCCCGACACACCGCCCGCTAAAAATTTGCGTCGATCTTTTTGGAGATCATGTTTGACCAGCGCCGTGAGGAGTTCTAAAAATTTTGTATGATCCACCGCCGCTAAAATGGGAACACCTGGATGCCGCCCGGCGTAATCCAAAAGCCGCCGGGCCATTTTCATAGCAGCGTCTTTGTCCTCGGATGTTTCATCCGTAAGACCTATGAAATTTTCATCTTGATAACGCACGGTCAACAACGCCAGCGGTCCGTTAAGCAGCGTGTATAACTTGAACTGATCCCCTCTGTTGACGTCCAAGCCGAGTTGACGCATCAATTCCGGCCACATGATCCCAACCCCGCGCGCGCTTTTCTGCATAGATTTCTGATAATCGCCTGAGACGTCTTCGGCAAAGGCAACGCGCCCGCCTTTGACGGACCGCCGCAATTGTTCATATAACTCAAAAATCGCCTCATAACCATCAATAAGATACCGATTCGTTTGTAAAAGCGCGCCCATTGCCTCCTGACGTTCTCTGAGAGATATAAAATTTTCAGGATTATTATTCGCTCGCGGCGCGAAACCATCATTGATCCCCAGGATATCGAAGTGCTGTGCCGCCGTATCCTCGGATAAATGTCCTATTCCTTTAAGGTAAAGCATCCCGCTGGTGAAATCAAAAATCTCGGCAAGCCGCTGACTTCCCCGGACTTTATCGCTGTGAGACGGCGGGGCCTGTCCCGCCAATGGGGAGGTTGAATAGATACGCCGTAGAATATCTTTTGCCTCCGTAAGCCGCGGAATAAGCTGAGCCACTTTCTCTTCTGTCTTCTCCTGCAGCGATGGGATCAAGGCTCTGGATAACGTCATCGATGTGAGGATAATGAAGGCCGCCAGCGCAATAATTCTTTTGCGCAATGTTTGAAAAAATCCCGCCTTGGTCAATCGCAGCAAAAAGACAAACGCGGGAACAGCCAAAATGACCAAAACATAAATCCATAATTGATCGGTCAAATTCCCCAGTTGAGGTTCGAATTGGATAGCCAAAGATATTAAAGTCCCTCCTAAAATAGTAATAATAGCCGTCAAAACTCCCAGCGCCGCGGCGATGACCGGCCGGTGTGTTCTCATCATCAAAAAGACACTGATCAGCCCAACCACCGCCGCTATCACAATAATAGCCAAAATATCGGATGCCGCGCCAATAAGCGCCGCCTGCCAATCCCCCTCTGAAGCATTTTCTGATCCTGGTAAAAACGAGAATCCTAAAGCCCAGCCACTGAGAGTAGGAGAAGTGCTTCTATACATTTCTCTTTTGCCCTTTTCCGCAACATCCTCTTCTCTAACATCGTCTTCTCTTATAGCCTTCACATCAAATAGAGGCGCCCAAGGCAGGGACGATAAGAAATATTTCTCCCAAAGATTCGTAATCCCCTCCACTGAAGTAAAATCGGATTCGTTGAATTTCATGACACCCGTACTTTCCCTTATGCGTTTAAATCTATCTTTGATCGCATCAAACATTCTCTGAGGATATTCATAGGATCCTTGTATAATCGCGCGAGGTACACCGAAGCTCCAGGCAATCCACAACGCATCCTCAATTCCAGAGATAAAAAACTTTCTGCCACTCGCCGAAATCGACTTAACTTTAAATCCAGCTTTCTCCAACATTGCCTGGACAACCTGTGGATAAAAATGAAAATGATGCTCGCCATCGGGAAAATTAGCTTCATTCCAACGAGTTATAGCCATTTGCACCATAGGAGACATGAAGTTTGGAATTTCAGAAAGAATCAGAATACCGCCAGGAGCCAAAAGAGGCCTTATATTCCTAAGGATTCCGATAGGATCTTCTATATGTTCGATAGTTGCTGTAATTAAAATGACTTTGTAGTACCTTTCAGACAATTGTTGGTTAGGAAGCGTACCTTGAATGACGTGCAAGCTATATTTTTGTCTTGCCATATCGGTGAGTTCCTGGGATAGTTCGAGCCCTGTCAAATTTTCTTTGGGCCACCCAAATCGCTTGGCGAGCATTCCAGGGACGTCTCCCGAAGCGGTCCCAACATCCAATAAAGGTTGATTCAGCGATTCTGGGTGATGATTTTTTAGCCAATCGTAAATGGATTGGGCAATCTTTTCAGCGCGCTCTTCAGATGGCGTTTTGACGGCAGACAACCCTGAGCTTTCCCGGTATTTTATTAATTTGCTGACATCCACAATGACTTGCGGGTTGTTGAATATCAAACCGCAATTATCACAGACAATGATTCGATTTGGCCCGTTTATGACGATCGTCCTGTTGGCCGCACTCCCGCAAAGATTGCATTTGACACCTACCCACATTAAAGGTCGCGATGGAGGCGCGCAGTCCTCAGCTTGCCGCGTGGCCGGATCTGAGATCTTGATCCTTATCGACCGAATAAACATTATCTCAGGGAAATTGAATAATACTTCTTCAATTGCGGCGATAAGGGCAGGATATTGCATGGTCCTCGTTTTCAGGCCCGGTGGAAAGAAGTCTCCTCTTAAATCACTTAAAGAAACTCTTGTGACAGTCAGCGACTCCTGCGAAATGCGTCCATCTTGGGTAACCGACTTAAGCACCGCCTCTGGAGGATTGTCCTTGTCGCGGATAACAGGCCACATCCTCAAACGCGATACGATGGAAAGCAGTTCCTCGAACGTTTTTCGATCGGCGTCAATAGGAGGGAGAGAAGAATATTTTTGCCACCAAGTATTTTTCGATTTTTCCCATTTATGATTGAAGAAGAAATCACGGATCCAGGTATAGTTGACGACCAAGCCCATTCGTGCGCCACCAGGCGACCCAGCGGTCAGGGGAATAATGAGAATTTGCTGAGAACTGCCCTGGATATCCTTTAAATGGCTCAACTCCTGTATTTCTATGGAGGAATCAAAAACCCATCGCTCCTGAATGGAATCCTGCGAGATGGTTGGTCTCATCGTTCTGACGTAGTCGACAAGAGTGCGACGGGCCGCGGGAATCATCTCGTACGCAGAAGTTCTCATTCGCCTATAGATGGAGGCCGGAAAATTGTCAAAAGTCCTGTTTTCGCTTTCAATACGTGTAAAATGCATTGCGCCGATTGGAAGGCCCGTTGTCGTTTGGGACGTCGGGTGTGAGACGCACCCTTGCCAATACATTATCTTTTTTACACCATTCATCCCATCCGCAATGGATTGCCCATCTACCACGAGAAAATCGCTGGACCGAATGGCATTCAACATATTTTTTGATGCTCGGTTAAGATTTATCCCTTCGCAATCTGGGCCTTCCTTCAATACATTGAATCGTCCATTTTTCAAGTTGATCGCTAAGTCTGACAATTCATCATTTTTGAGCATTTCTATAACGTCTTCATATGATGCCTCGCGGAAATGTCTCCGGCTTTTGGGAATAAAAGAGATGGATAAGTTGGGGTTCATCCGTAAACAGACCTGAAGGAGATGCAGCACCAAATAGAGGTCTCCGTTGTCATCGGGAAAGTAGGCCATCTGAATAGGTTTATCCGAAAACAAAATCTCGCTGGAAAAAGCGTCCGTAAAATCAAGCTCCAATTTCTTTTTGATGCTTTCCATCATAAGGCGGGCAATTTCCGCCTTTTGATCCTCCGGTAGTTTTCCGATGAAAGACTTGTTAAAAAAGGGAACATCGAATACGGTGTAAAGACGCATGATTACGGCCCTCGTTAGATGTATGGAAGCCTGTTCAGGAGTTTTTACGGCCTCCAAATCCTTCAGAACTTCCAGATACTTACTATGTTGAACCGTTCTCCTGGCCATTTCGTTTGCGCGTTTCGATTGTATAACGTAAAGATCCGAGGGCGGCGCATTTTGACCGAAAATGGCGATATAGCATAACGTCTCCGCGATCCGACGATGTTCAACGATGGTAAGATCGTCGTAATAACGATGCCCGGGACGATCTTCAAAAACTAAAAATGCATCTAAATAGTCACTATAGTTTATTTTACATATATCATCATCTCCTCGGAAAACACCAGATTCAATGGCAGCCTCCAAAACTAAAGGAAACATTCTTTTCATGAAACGGATGTTATTTTCATTGGCCGGGAAGCGACTTACCCAACTGTTCAAGAATGACCCAGAGATAAATCCTTCAACTACGATATTGCTTAATTCATCCGCCCCAGCGATTTCATAGGGCGGATTTTCGTTGATTAACTCAACGACAGAGGCCCTGTCTGCATTCGGGTTATTTGTACGTTTAAGGACGCCATTCCGCTCCAACAATTCAATCAATCTATTGGGGTCGACTTCTGACTTTGATTGGCTGATACCGCTAGAGATCCCCTTTAAGATCAACTTCTCGTATTCATGAAGGCCTTGAATCGCAAACATCGTTACCCAGGATGTTACCCATGGCCGGGCCTTCCCCTCGACCGACTGGCCTCTTAAAAATCCTCCCTTTTGCGGGCCTTCCCGGATTTGATATTTCAAAAGACAATCTTTTAAACATTTCAGCTTGCGGATATAAGATGCCTCCAGCTTGCCCAAGCGGACCAATAAACACCCTAATCGCAAAACTTGCGCCAGACCGTCCACCCGCAACGAAGGCCCAAATTTTCCTTTCAACCCGTCAAATGTTTCCGGCAAGCTGCCATCCGGATGTTGGGCGTCTAAAATCCATTTTGTCGCTTTCAAGGCCGCCGTTTCATAAGCGTCGGCGGTTGCCGTCTCCTCTTTTTTCCGAAAATATTTCGCTCCATAAAGCAATCCTTCAACCGTGTATAAATGAGGGTGGATATTCGTCATGTCAATTTCCATCACATTTACGAAACGGCCGTCCACTCTTTGCCGCTCGGCGATCGTCACCTCTAAAACACGGCACGCGCTTTCTTCATACTTCTTTTCGCCTATCGCCTCAGCTAAGTCCAGTAGCCCCACCGCCAGCTTAGTATGGAACGCCCCACCCTGTTTGGACCACCATGGTTCATCCAATAACGTTTTACCGGTTTTGGCGTTAAAGGCCCAAGCGAAAAATCCATCCTCTCTTTGCATCCTATCCACCAGAAAATCTGCGATGTACCGGGCGGTTTTTAAATACATTTCATCTTGTGATACACGATATAAAGACATCATCCCATTGAGAACCATGCCGGTATCGAAGCTAAAGACTAATCTATTTTCGAAACTTTGTTGCTCGCCCGCGGGGATTACACCTTGTTTATATTTTTTGGTTAAAACGCCGCCAGAACCTGCGTCCAAAGCTTGATGGATAAGCCACTCAGCGGCCAATTTGGCCCGCTCCAAATAGATGGGGGATCTTGTTTCATGGTAAAGCCGGCCAAAGACAGACAAGGCATATCCCGTAATCTCTGAATAAAGAAAGGGGTAATCCTGCTTATCCAAATCATAATATCCCCAAAAGCCTCCACGCATTTTAGGGTTTTGGCTTAAATCCTGTATCCCAGAATTCAGCAACCAATTAATGGCTTCCTGACGACTAAAGGATGTGCGGCCAGCCTCACGCTGAATAAATTCTTGGGTGTCTTTTTGGGCGTCTGCTTCATCGGTGATCCCTCGGTAAATATGGCTGATGATTTCATGGGCGAGGATCTTGAATTGAGTGTGGGCGTCTTTATTAAAGAAACTCGGGTGCAGATAAACGTTACGGCCACCGATTTGGGAAGTGGCGGTGTAAAATTGATTGGACTTATCTTGTCCAGCGGACGTGGCCAAATCCGCGCTCTGAGTCGTGACATAAATTGTTACGACCAGCGGTGAGGACGGCGGGCCGCGGATCTCTTGGGCCAGCCGTTTCAATTTCGAAATAAGATCATGATATTGCAAATTGCTTAAAGCACCCTCCTCGACGATTAATTGCGCATCGCCATTTTCAAATACGGCCCTGGCCGTTACGATCCTTCGTTCACCATAGTCTCTTAACGCCGTCGCATGATCCGCCTCGGACAACGGATCGTCGTTAGCGGGGTGGCGGGGGTCGGGGGTTCTTATAGCAGTGATTGCCGCTGCCGGAAATCCCCCAAGTTGACTTGAATTTTTACTACGTAAGTATTTAAGAATACCTAAATAAATCATCCACACCACGCCAAAACCCCAATTCAGCGCATTCAGCAGATAATTCACTACTCCGAAGTACCCTAACAGATGTGCTACCGTTGCTATGGATAACACGCTTAACACCACATGCAGCGAGCTCACCGCCGGCGCGCGGATGTGGAGGAATTTCGCCAACCGCGGCAAGAGCCACTCTAAAATTCCTAACCCAGTTAAAATCGCTAACGCGCCTAATACAACCACCGTCCCCTCCCCCGTCCCGTTGGTAAACGACATCAAAGGCAGGGCGAAGGCAGCCACCCCCAGCGCCATGAGTTTCCCTCGCGCCGCCGATGCGCCAGTAGGAACATTGACATCAATATTCCCGTATGTTAGCATTGAAGCGATAAAATTATCCGACAAACGGCGGGCTAACCTTACCAAAATATCTATTAATTTAGGATCCGTTCTATTCGCGGGATTAGTTATTTCAAGTTTTACAATAACTCCATTCTCACTGAGAAGATTAACAATAGGATTAATATCATCTGGCCTGTGTTTTTTATGGGCAATTCTCGTGGAAGAATGAAAGGATAAATCATGGATGGATTGATCTTCATATCTGTAATAACGGGCATCATCATTTCCCTCATTGGCCTTTTCATCAAATATAATGACTGGAAGGCCAGTCATCATAAGCATCCCCAGCGCCATTAGTTTTCCCCTCACCGCCGGCGCGCGGGCTTTAATAACTTTTATCAACCGCGGCAAGAGCCACGCTAAAATTCCTAACCCAGTTAAAATCCCTAACGCCAACGCGCCTAATACAACCACCGTCCCCACCACCGTCCCACCGGTAAAGAACATCAAAGGCAGGGCGAAGGCAGCCACCCCCAGCGCCGGAATAAGGCCGATACCGCTCTGATGCTTTTCAGAATTTTGAGAAGACGTGACCAAGGAAGCGATCAATTCGCTCCCTGCAAATGTGACACCATATTCGCTATCTTGTTGCCTATTTTCCGTCATTCTCATAAGTAATTCCCTATTGCGGATTGTCACAACACCCTTTCTCACCACCCAACGGGATTTCAACGCAGGAACGACTACATATTTAGTCTCTGATAGGTTTGGCTTGGGGACCAAAAATTCTTCAATACCAGGGCGGCCAATATTCAATAAATCAAGAACCCTTTCTTTTAAATAATCCAATTTCTTCTTCCCAATCAACCCTTCAAGCGGAATATAATATCTTGGTAGACCAAATCCGAACGGGTCTCCATAGACAGCCTCAATAATAATCTTGCCATCATCAGTTACCTTAACGATAGCCAATCCCCCCGGAGCTCCTATATGAAAATGAACATACATTCTGCCATCCGATCCTTGCATAATATGGTCAGATATTGGCCTATCTTCATACCTCAAAGGATTTTCGCTGGTCTCAAACGGCGATATATTTCTGTCAAGGGACGACCCTTCGGGTCGCCACTTGCCCGTGGCATGACCACGGGCAAGTACTGCATCAATCCACGGGCAGAGCCCGTGGCATCTGATGCTGTAAAATTCACGCAAGGCCCGTTGAGCTTCCCTAAATTTCCGTCTGGGCTCAATCCACTCCTGAATAAATTTAACCTTCCCGAGACTTGAAAAGAGAAATGCTATAAAGAGAAATGCCATAAAGAGTAAAATAACCGATACTATGGAGAGAACGGCGTCAGCCTCGCTCAAACCAAAATCAGCGCTGACCTTGACAGCCAAAGTGCCGCCTGTTTCGCCGATTGAGGAGGACGCTTTCGCCCCCTCACCCGCGGACACAAGCGGCAGGGCGAAGGCAGCCGTCGCCAGCGCCTTAAGTTTTCGTCCCGCACGATGTGTGAGAGAAGTCCATGCGTTTATCTCCGCCGGCGACTTTCCCCTCACCACCGGCGCGCCGTCCACAGCCTTCGCTAAAAGACCAACCCCACTGTGCCCTGTGTCCAGGCTATTGACATCTTTTGTATTTCGGCCTATACTTTTTCTAAAGGTATTTTCATGCAGATTGAATCTATTGATTGGAACGAAGAAACTATTATCCATATCGCCCGACACGGCGTGGACCCTGATGAGGTTGAACAAGTTTGCTTCTCGGCTGATCCATTGATTGTCAAAACTAAATACAACCGTTATGTCGCCATGGGACAAACCACCAGCGGGCGGTATCTTACTATTGTTTTTCAATACCTCGGCAGGCACCGCGCTCAAATCATCACGGCCCGGGCGATGGCTGATACCGAAAGGAAATTTTACCAACGAAGGAGATAATATTTTATGCGAAAACGAATTCCTAAATTCATATCCCTGGAAGAGGAACGCAAATTCTGGGACACGCACAGCATCACGGATTTCGAATCTGAATTTAAATCTGTCAGTAATGTCAAATTCGTCCGCCCCAAAAAGAAGCTGGTTTCCATCCGGCTGGATGCTGACCAAATTGAATCGATCAAGCATATTGCCCTGCGCAAGGGCCTGGGATATTTGACCTTGATCCGCTACTGGATCAGCCAGCATATCGTTAAGGAACATTAATCTTTCTTGCGCTTGCGCTTTGCCAATTCCCATCGCCGCAAATCTTAAAAGTACAATAATCAGCACAACGCCCAACAGAATCTCCAGACTGCTAGTATCCTTTTCCACCAACGAAAACGCGAACAAGGATAAAATTTCTGGCACTTGTGGATCCCTTGACTTAGCAGCCGTAGGCACTTGCGCTAATCGCCGCGGAGCTGACCTTTCTGAAGCAGGCTCAGGTGAAGATGGTTCGAAAGAAGCCGCTTTTACTTTTCTTGGAGTTCGATTTGGTATTTTGGCAGGAATTCTTTTCACAGCCGACAGGCTTTGCAACTTTTGCCAATCATCATCCGCGACAAATCCTAAATCATGCAGAATATATTCGATCCACGAGACATTTTCGGGCTTGGTAATCCTTTGATGCCGCGCCGCGCGCGAATAAGAAGTAAAAATTCCATGCAGTGTTTGATTCGAACTTTTGGTAAAGAATCCGCTTGTGATATTTCGCAGTTTTTGAGGATGCATTAAAACGGTGCGAGGATTAAGAAGTCTCTTCGCTTCCAACGCCGCTTTAACTTGCGCCATCCATTCATGACGCTGCGGCGGCGGCGGGAATTGAGTTAATTCCTGAAGCAATTGCTGCCAGACGTTCGGCGAAATAATTTCTAAATCCCATAGAATAAAGAAATACACCGGAACATTGTCCGGTTTCCTCACCCGCCCTTCCCGGAGAGCTCGGGTATATTCTTTCTTAATGGTTTGCAAACCCGGTTGACGGAAAAATTGATCATTAATATTTTGGGTCAATACCGCTATGCCGGTTATGTCGGTTATTCCATGGTCATGCAAAGCTGTTTGAATCCGTTGTCGCCATTGCGCGCGTTTTTCTGCCGGGGGGAACGTTTGTTCCTGCGGCGGGACTTCCTGCGCTCCCCCAAACATCTGCGCAATAACCATCATCACCGCCGCGAGCGCAAACAGCGCCGTCCATCCATAACCTCCCCATCCGGCGTGAATGGGATGAGAAGATATCGCTTCCCCGTCCCAGCGCGCGAAATTGCCGCTCCATACCGCCAACAGTAAAATTATCCCGACTGCCCATGGTGAATTGGCCCGCGGCATTTGCATCGAAGAAGATTGTACTGACAAATCCGAACCAACACTTTTACTCTCCCCATTCGTTACGGGCACGGGCTGCTTAAATAATCTAAAATCCTTAACCGCTTCTTCTCCCTCAACTGTATACCCTTGCCGGGTAAGGAAATCCTTATCCCGCTCCTTGACCTTCTTGATCACAATGCCGGCAATGTTACGCTTCCTAAGCCAATCTTCCAATTGACCGCTCAGCCAAACATCTAAACGATCTCTAATCCTTCTGAATTCCCTGTCTTCAAAGCCCAAACTCCTAGGCTCAACCTCCCAATAATATTTACCTCCCAAATGAGTTCCTAACACCGCCCACATTACGCTATCTTTTTCAATCAGCTCCAACTTCATATTTAAAAGTATTGGGGCTTGGGTTTTGGCTCTTCTTGCCACCATAACAATACGCAGGTGCGCGGCGCTATTTTTATTAACGATAATTTTATGCGTCCCGGGGAAAGAAGGCGTCACCCTGTCCACATCTTTTTCGTTTATCAGTGCGAGCGAAGGCGCTGTCTCATCAAAAGGCTGGGCCGACTCCTGCCAGACGATTTTTGCCATGGGATGGGTTATTTCAGAATGTTTTTTATCGCCTGCTTGGCCGTCGGTATCCTCTTCTTTCTTCTGCCTCTGCTCGAAGAAATAATACAAAAGAGAAATGATTCCCATTCCCATCCACAGCGCCCAGCCCGGGATACCAAAATTCCCGCTATCAGCAGCAGTCAAGACCGCGCCCTGGCCGTCTGGGAGCGTGAACATCCATGGCAGAATAGCGGTGATGGCTGGAGGGCGGCCCTTATCATCTGTTGGCATATCCCCTGCTCGCTCATGTTTCAAAAATCCCGATCGTTTAGGCAACGCGACAAAAAATTCCTGATCTTCCTGGGATTGATTGCGCCATAACTGCGCTATTTGCTCGATTCCTTCAAGTTGATTATCCCTGCCAAGAACTTTGAAAACACATTCTTCTAATGTTTCAAGGCTCATACCGGCAGTATAATCCCTGACAATGCGGATTATGCGCTTTTCTTGCTGCCTGGTAAGATCGCTGAAGAAATTGATTTGAAAATTCAATAAAAGATATTCATAAATCAATCGCTTCCCATTGTCACGCAAAGGAAGATCGGCATTCCTAAAACGCGCGATGCCGTCCGTCTCTGGCCGCGGATCCCGCAGCTCATCAGTAAACATTTTTATCAACTCTTCTTCCAGTTCAAAAAACAATTGTTTATAAGGACGACTGTCATTTCCTTTGTCCGAAATTCTTTCTATTGCTTCGAGCGCGCGTCCTTGCGTATCCTGAGTAATTTTTTCTAAAAGAAGGCCCTTTTTGTGACGGCCTAGTTGATCAAGATGCCCACCGCCAATGATAAGGACATATTCCACCAAAGGATTAATAGGTAAAAAATACAACTGCTGATCATACCTGGCGTTACGAAGAGTTATACCTTTGACATCGAACACCGCACTTCGGAAACATTGCTTGACCATTATTTCCAAATCGTTTTTATCCCTAATCGGCCAATTGACAACTTTGTTTGTTTTTTGTCCAGTCCCCTCTTTGACAAGCCAATCGCACCTATACTGCAATAATACGGAATCCCAATAAGTCCGCTCCCAAAGCGACGACCGGCCACATTCGTCCACAAACAGAAATTCTGCGTCTGTGAAGTTTGTGATGTTTCCTCTTATCTTTTGAATTGCATCTTTCCACACGCTTCTAATTTTCTTCAGTTGTTCCCGCCTTTGTGAATCATAAAATTCCCTCCACCAATCATGATATTGATCATCAAAAAGCAATTCTTTTAACGCAATCTTACCGCCGGCTTTTCCTTGAACAAAATTTTGAAAGTCCTCTAACACACTATATACCGTGCCCATCGATCCGCTCTCTTCGATGATAATTTGCAATTTCCGTCCTTTATCCTGCGCCATTTGTTTTCTAAGTCTCAAATACGGCTCAATCACGCGAAAATCATCCACTGTTTCATGCAAAACCGGAACAACCGTCACCCGTCCCGGAGGCACACTACTGTCTG
This sequence comes from uncultured Planctomycetales bacterium, assembly GCA_964359575.1. GTDB lineage: Bacteria > Omnitrophota > Gorgyraeia > Zapsychrales > GWA2-47-8 > 2-02-FULL-48-11. The sequence continues at coordinate 9,872 of CAYHTV010000008.1, read as the reverse complement.
ACATTTCTTTTAAGTAATCCTCCATCTTTTGCATCCGCGAAGAAACAAGGCGATCGATAAGATTATGATTCTTCATAACAGCCTTACGGTTTAAGGAAAGCGGGAACAAAATTGTTAGCCGGTCCCTGTCTCGAGCTAATAAAATTTCATCCTGATGATCAAGACTAACGACGACCTTCGGCGCCAAGGCTAAAAGTCTTTCTTGATAAGGAATAACTCCTCGGAGAATAGATTGACGCAGGATTGGATCAAAAATCTTTGGTGAAATTTCCAGCCAGGAAGAAACCTCATCATCAGTACCCTGTGTTTGTTTTATCTTAGCCATGGAACTGATGATAAGAGTCAAAAGCAAAGCGCCTATAAGGGCCATCAGCCAAATCCCATGAGAGCCGATACCCGCGTGAAAGACAAAGTTTTCCTCGGACGACGCGGCAAATGGTACCAGTGCCCCTGATCTTGATAAGAAATTAATGGCAGGGACACTAGTCCTAGAAGTCCCAGAAGTGCTAGTGTACTGTCTCATAAATTCCTTGTCATTCCCGCGAAAGCTGGAATCTCGACGGCGAATGACTGGATTCCCGATAAAAACGTTCGGGAATGACGTGGGCCAAATGTAAAGATCTGTTAGAGACACTACACTAGAAGCCCTAACAACCCGTTTACTGACACCGTTGTATCCGCCGTCTTCGTACCCATCGCCTTCATCTGGCCCGGCTTGCCTCTTGACATTATCAAAATAAAACTTTATAGTTGTTGAGGAGGTTGAATAACCATGGATGGTCTTACCTTTCTCTTGACGGGTGTTTTGATATTTACTATTTTGATCGGCCTGTTGACTATTCCCCGCGGCAAGCATTCCCACAAGCATTGATGTTTCCGCCTTCTTCGCTGGTTGCCAACGCGGTGATTTGACATCCCCTGATAATGGTGTTATATTTGAGACACGAGAAGAAAGGGAGGTTGCAGCATGAACGAAAATAGGATCACCATTAACCCAAACATTTGTTTTGGAAAACCTTGCATCCGGAATACGAGAATTCCTACGTATATTATTCTGGAGCTTATCGAACAAGGTCTCTCGCCCGCTGAGATTATTGACCAATGCTACCCTGACATTTCTATCGAAGATATCAAGGCCTGTCTGCATTACGCTGCTACGATTCTCAAGAATGACCACGAGGAAGTTCCCCTTTAGGAGATAAACTGCATGACGCAACTTTTTGCCGATCACTGTTTCTTCAGCAAGGGGTCGGAATTCCTTAAGCAGCACAAATATAACATTCTTACGGCTCAAGAGGCCAACCTTGCTCAATCCCCAGACGAAGATATAGCTGCTTTTTGCTTTAAAAATAAACGGCTTATTCTTACCCTTGACCGGGATTTCGAAAGTTTGTATCGCTTCCCTTTTGGCAGCCACAGCGGTATTGTTCTTTTTCGTATTGCTCCACCGATCCCTTCTCATCTCATCGATATCCTCAAGTCTATCCACCAACGCAACCTCTTCCCAACTTTTCAAAATGCCTTGGTCATTATCCAAAATAACAAAGTCCGGATTGTGAGGCCAGGTCGATCTACGGAAACGCAGCATTTCCGCAGTTAACATCCACACCACAACCGTCAGACTCACCGCCAGCAATTGATGCAGCGCGTCTCCCGTCCCTGTCAGGCTCAGACCGAACAGCCCGGCGATGACATCGCCGGCACCGCCTGCCATTTGAGTTTTTGCGGATCCACCATTCTCCCACCCTCCTTCTGGCTGCCAAGTATCAACAGAAGCACTTACCTCTGTCGGATGAAATGTTTTCCCTTCGGCATGATGAAAATATCCCGCTGTTATAACTCCGCCTATCTTTGCCGCGAATTTCCCATCCCTGTCCTTGACTCTCTCTCTTGCTATCCCCACCGCCTCGGCAAATCGTTCTATATGTCCTCTCAGCCGCGCGTAATGACTATGCGCCGCTGTCCCATCCACACTGTCAATATATAATCCCGCTTGCCCCTCTTCATCCACCACGGCAAAGAACCGCGCGTACCCCTTCACATGTCCTTTTGTATCCTCAATTACCACATACTGCGTCCCCTGGTCTAAGATAAATTCAAATACCGCGCTCGCGTTCTTCCCCAGCGCCGAACAGCTCCCCGCGCAATTCCCTAAAAAGGCGTCTCTCCCAACTTCCCGTCCCCAGAACCTGATCCGATAATTCTCCTCTTTCGAAACCTTACTCTCATCATAATCCCTAATCCGATCCAACATAATCTCCATATCCGCTAACGCTTCTGGAATTTGACCTTCTTCCAACTCTCCTTTTAGTTTTTCAATAATCCTCCTTAATTTGCTCTCTAATTCCTGCCGTGTCCTATTTATCATTTCCGCTGTTGGACTGTTCCAATTCGCTAATGTATTCGCTAACCTTTGCTCAGAGCCTGATTCCTTTCTCTCCAACCATGATTTAAAGGCCTTTAATTTTTCCTTATACTCCCTCACCAAATCCACCGCGCTCACCCGCGCCCCCTCTCCCGCCGTATTCTCAACCGCAACCGTTGTATTCGGCTCCTGCCATTTATTGACATTCACTCCAAGATCGCTCAACTCTTTTAATAGATTCAAATTGTGCCGCCGCACCCGCAGGACCTGTTCAGCATTATCATCCCCAAAACTCCCGGCCTCGCTTCGCCCATACATTGAAGGCCGCGTCAACTCATCACTTCGTCCCTCCAGCGCCGCCTTAAGTAACAGCCTAAAGAATCCCTTCTCTTCTTTCTCCCACTTCCCCTGCGCGCTCACTAACAATCCCAAATACTTCAAATCCCATTGCCTTAACACATCGTTAGTGTCGGAAAACATATTTTCAGTGTCATTGCGAGCGCTTTTTGCGAAGCAATCTTTCCTGGATTGCTTCGTCCGAACTTCGTTCGTCCTCGCAATGACACCGGGAGGGTTTTCCGACACTAACACATTACTCATATCTGCGGCCTGAGCCAAATTCACTTCAATACCTAACTGCTTCGCCAAAGCAGCCATCAAACGCTGCCCTAGACGCGCACTGATCTCTTTGGAATTTTGCGCGGGGCTATTGATATCTTCCTTGAATCTTTCTTCGCCTAAACCAACCTGTTTATACGCCTTTAAATACCCTATCAAACCCAATAAAAAGTTCGGGTCGCTCACATATCCTTTGCCGTTTCCTTCATAAAATTCTCGTAAGACCCTCACTGTCTTTATATCCAAGAATGCCGCTGTTTCAAAGACTTCCCACAAAAACGGCAGATACCCCCGGTCATGCAGATACTTTTGCAAAATCTGCCTGCTTAAATTTTCATTGATCATATAAAAATTCGCTAATCCAACCAACAGATGCCACTCAAATACCTCCACATCAATCCGTTGATCTTCTCTCTCAGCGGAAGCATTTAATTCACGCACTTGAGTCATCACTGCCTGCGCTTCTTTATAAAGACCTTTTTTCTTATCTTCCGCGACTCCCAACTCATCGCTAAACGATTCCACAACAAATACAAGATGAAAAGGCAACCCTGTTTCCCTTTGAACAGCGTGATAATTTTCTAAATCCTCGCTCTGAATAACTTGCCCCGCGGCCGCGACCAGTGACGCATACATTCCCCAATTGCCTGCTTGTTCTAATCTGGCTAAAGCCTCTTGTACTGGCCCCTCATCTTTGATCACTCCCGCTTCTATCCCTGCCACTGCCACTGCCCCATACCGATCCCAATAACATGCTCTGGCTAATTCGTTCAAAATCTCTTGTACTTGCTCCTCATCTTTAATCACTCCTGTCTGTATTTTCATCACCGCTATTTTCGCATACTTGAACCAACTACCATCTACTCGCTCGAGATTAACTAAATCCTGTTGTGCCTGCCCCTCATCTTTAATCAATACCCCTGCCACTGTCAGTGCCCCATACCGACTCCAATAATATGTTTTATTTAATTTGTCTAAAATCTTTTGTGCTCGCCTCTCATTTTTAATCACCCCCGCTTCTATCACTGCCACTGCCACTTTCCCATAGTTGTACCAATTACGTGCTTGCTCTAATCTGGCCAAAATCTGCTCTACTTGTCTCTCATCTTTGATCACTCCCGCTTTTATCTCTGCCGCTATCAGTGCCCCATACCACTCCCAACCACCTGTTTGATTAAGGTTAAATACTGCTTGATTAAATCCTTTCAATACCGTTCCTATAAATTCAATGGACAGTCCTTTCTCCAGGCGTTGACTGGGACGAATCTGTCTATTTCCAAAAGCCCCTGGACTGCTTAAAACCACAAACAATAATATTCCCGCCGCCAATAAAATAATTTTCAAGAGGGGAGTTCCGCCTGCCTCACCGACTAAGGCTGACGCTTTCGCCACTGCCGTCGATGATCCCTCACCCGCTGACATCAAAGGCAGGGCGAAGGCAGCCACCCCCAGCGCATTGAGCAAGCGGCGCTTTTCCCCATCAGAAAGCAAAAACCTTTCAGAAGCCTTCTTGACAATTAAATCCATTGACGCTACACTTAAACCAAAGAAAGGACGATCCTTATGACCACTCTTCAAGAAGCCATTCATGCTATTGAATCGTTTAAAATAAAAATATATCCCCGCAAGAATAAGAACAAAATAGCCGATCAACTGCTGGGAGAATATCAAGGAATCCTGCCCAAAAACAAAACTTCGACCGAATTCATCCGCGACTTGAGAAATTCCCTTTATGGTAAAATCTAATTTCCCTAAACCTGTTTGCCTATTAGATTCCGATGTCATCATCAATTGGTTAACCAAAGAAGAAGACCCTTCAGGCGCAGAGAAACTTTGGGAAGCTCCCCATAAAATTATCAAGATGATTGAAGCGAAAGAAATTAATGGGTTTACTTCGCTCGTGAATCTTCTCGAAATCCGTTTTGTCTTAAGACGCAAGAAAGCCTTTAGTGAAGATAAAATTAAATCGGATATTTCTAAAATTCTCAATGTATTAAAAATTGCCATCCCTGACGAAGTCAACTTCTCCCACATTGAAACGCCCCTCGCCGTGCCAAATTCTACCGTCCAAGCCGGCGCGCGGATATGAAGTTTTAAATATCTCAACAGCCACCAAAGAATAATTCCCGCGTCGACCAAAAATCCGATCCACAGCACAATCGAGACATTCCCGTGAGCCGCGCTCAAGCTGTGCAGGGGCGATTCATGAATCGCCCCTACGTCCATGCCCAGCATCTGACTCACCAGCCAAATCCCTAAACCAAACACCGGCGCTAGTTTGGCCTCTGTGACGCCGCTTTTTGACTGAGATGTCGTCCCTCTCCTATCAAACCCTTGCTTGACATCATTGCCAAAAGACGGTATATTTGAAACAAAGTGAGGTAACATAAAATGACTAAACTGATACCCGCCATTTACGAAGATGGGCACTTGAATCCCACGGCGCCACTGCACCTGCCTGAACATCAAAGGGTGCTGATCGCCATCACTATTAATGAAGATGATATTCCTTCTCTGCTGATTGACAAAGCCGCGGAAGAATCCCAGAGTTTTCAATTCCTTAATAATCCTCGTGAAGACATTTACTATCCTTCGGATGGCAGTCCTATCGAATAATATGGCTCTTAAACGCGGCGACATTATTCTTGTACCATTTCCGTTTACAGATTTAACAGCCACTAAAGTACGCCCCGCTTTGGTTGTTTCTGCGGATCCCCAAAAAGAAGATGTCATAATTGCTTTTATTTCTTCCGTTGTATCAACTCCCCTTAGAGATTTTGATCTGTACGTTTCGCTCAAAGATCCCGATTGTGCTACTACTGGCCTTAAAGTCGATTCTGTCGTCAAATTAGGCAAACTTCTCACGCTCTCTTCACTGCTTATTTTACGTCGGCTTGGCCGTCTCAGTCCGCGGATCCAATCCCAGACTGATGAACTTCTTAAAAAGGCCTTAGGCCTCCAATAAATTACTATTATCCACGTCCCCACCACCAAACTCACCGCCGGCGCGCGGATATGAAGTTTTAAATATTTCAACAGCCACCAAAGAATAATTCCCGCGTCGATCAAAAACCCGATCAAGAGCACAATCGAGACATTCCCTTGAGCCGCGCTCAAGCTGTGCAGGGGCGATTCATGAATCGACCCTACATCCACGCCCAGCATCTGACTCACCAGCCAAATCCCTAAACCAAACACCGGCGCGACCCCCGCTGCCGTAGCGCGTTTTCCTTTAACCGCCTCATTACCCAGTATCTTTACCAAAACTTTGAAACGGCTGGATAACATTGATATATTTGCTTTCTGACGAGTCACCGCGCGCCCCGCCGCCATCGCCGCAAATCTTAAAAGTACCATCATCAGCACAACGCCCAACAGAATCCCCAGACTGCTAGTATCTTTTTCCACCAACGAAAACGCGAAAACGGAAAGAATTTCTGCCCCCGCGGGATCCGTGAGACCCTTCGACTTATCAGCCGTCGACACTTGTATAAACCGCCGCGGCCGCGGAGCCGTCTCTGAAGCGGACGATGAGGCTGGCTGGGAAGGAATAGTGTCATCGTGCGGCTGAGGAACGCGCAACTTGGGCAAAGATGACCGCCGGCTGTTCTTTAAACTTTTATTTTTAGCCGGCAGAATTTGCAATTCTTTCCAATCATCCTCCGCGACAAATCCTAAATCATGCAGAATATATCCTACCCACGATACATTATTGGGTTTGGTAATCCTTTGACGCCGCGCCGCGCGCGAATAAGAAGTATAAATTGCATGCAATTTTATATTCACATTCTTGGTAAAAAATCTACTTGTAATATTTTTAAGCTTTTTAAGATCTACTTGATCGGTGCGAGGATTAAGAAGTCTCTTCGCTTCCAACGCCGCTTTAACTTGCGCCATCCATTCATGACGCTGCGGCGGCGGCGGGAATTGAGTTAATTCCTGAAGCAATTGCTGCCAGACGTTCGGCGAAATAATTTCTAAATCCCATAGAATAAAGAAATACACCGGAACATTGTCCGGTTTCCTCACCCGCCCTTCCCGGAGAGCTCGGGTATATTCTTTCTTAATGGTTTGCAAACCCGGTTGACGGAAAAATTGATCATTAATATTTTGGGTCAATACCGCTATGCCGGTTATGTCGGTTATTCCATGGTCATGCAAAGCTGTTTGAATCCGTTGTCGCCATAAGGCACGCTTTTCTGCCGAGGGAAAAGTCTGTTCTTGCGGCGCGGCCCCTTGGCCTTCAAACGTCTGCGCAATGACCGTGATCAGGGCCGCCAAAAGAAGCGCCATCCATCCATAACCGCCAAACCCGGCGTGGATTGGGTTCGAAAATATCACTCCCTCATGCCGCATCGCAGAACTGCCGGCCAGCGCCGTCAAGAATAAAACAAATGAGATTGCCGCGCTCCCTCCGGTCGCTCGCAATGACACATTAAGAGGTTTTTCGTCACTATCCCTGCCGCCAAACCTTTTAACAGCTTGTTGTCCTTCAACCGTATATCCATGCCGCTTGAAGAAATCCTGGGCTGGCGTATCTACGCCGTTTACCATAATACCAACGATGCCGCGCTTCTTAAGCCAATCCTCCAATTGGCCAGTCAGCCAATGCTCTAAACTATGTTTAATTCTTCTAAATTCTGCGTCTTCCAGTCTGTAACTTTTGGCCGCAACCTGCCAATAATATTTCAATGGCAAGAGGCTTAAAGTTGCTGTCCCTCGGCCAATTCCCTGCAGCTTAAACAACCTTTGTATCCGCTCATCTGAGAAAAGCATGCTCAATAAGCGGATATGATTGAACGATAACAAGACATAATGTAAAATTATTACCGTTCCGATGCCGACCGCGAAAAGCGGCCCAAACCCTAATAAACTTATCAGGCCAACTAACCCAAGCATAATCATCCCCGCCGGCCAGGCTTGCCCCAATTCTCGATTCAGCTCATCAACCGGCTTGGTGTGAAGATGAACCATTTGATGAACCTTTCGGACACGACCAATAATTCGGCCTTCCTGACTCACCGTCGTCCCCCATGGATCGATCGTAAGAGGCTTATTTGGATTGATCCCTCCGAGTATTAAATTTTGGGGAAGAATATGATAAACATTTCCTGCCCTATCAACTTCCAAATAATATCCGCCCAAGTCTCGATTCCACCCAGCAACTAAATCCACATGATCGACTAATTTTTTATCAAACAATCCTCTTAAATTTTGTTCTTCTCTAGCATCGAACCACAACTGATTAAAACTTACGCGCATGGAATGAGCACCGCTTTGGACAAAAATTCTTACAACCGCCCACGTTTGAGTATGGATTGTAATATCTCTTCCCGAGGCTTGCGCCGCCCGTATAAGATAGTCAGCCGCCACTTTGGCAATGCCAGCTCCGGAGAATCGAGCCGTGGCTTCTCTATAACTCCCAATCGGGAAGAAAATTGTTACTTCGAGACTATCTCCTCTTAATTCCAGTGCAATCTGGCCAATAGACTCTGCCTCTTCTAAAGCTGCTGCCTCATCACCTGAGACAACAGCTTTCAAATCCATTTCATATTCACTTCCCCCGATACACTCCTGGGCAAAAATCAATTTTTCAGGATTTTCGCCGTCTTTGAGAAATTCCTTTCTCAAATTTACTTTGCCTAAATAAATCCATTGATATCGCGATTCACTATCTTTTGAATATTTTAAAGTTAATCGAGTCATTAAACTAAGAGCTGGGTTTGACGGTCCCTCATCTTGTTGCCCGTGAGCGGATCCTCTAGCAGCACTTTGATTGTCGGCAACTCCTAAAACGATAAACGTGAGCATCGCCAATACTAAAACAACGATCATCAGCACACCTGTTGCAGACGGCGCGGCAGAGATATTGCTAAAAATATTCATGCCTGTCTCTGTCTGACTGCCGTGAGGCAGGTTGATAGACAGACCCGCCAATGCCGGGGCAGCGTGAGTAACTGCCGCAGCGGAAGCCGGGATAGCGCTGACAACCGTCTTGCTGCCATCTTCTTTGACGCCGTCCATTTCCCCTCTATCGAAGATATCAAGGCCTGTCTGCATTACGCTGCTACGATTCTCAAGAATGACCGCGAGGAAGTTCCACACCATCCCAACCACCAAACCCATTGCCAATAAAATGATTTCCAGCGAGTTCAAACTTTCCATGCCCGGATAAGCCGACGCATCCGACAACGGCACAGCCAGCATCGCTGCGCCGCCCGAGCTCGGTAATTTGCCGCCGCTGCCGGGCTCAACTCTGTCCGTTTCATCCGTCGGGCCAGTCCGATCTTTTACGAACTCTGCTGCCCATTCATGCATCACGCGGCCGTTCACTCTTCCGTCTAATTTTTTCACCCTGCCGTTATCTTTTAACAAGCGGACGAGGCGATCCTCTTTGTCCTCCGCGATGAGAACGCCGGCTTCCACGGCATGCGCCAGAAGCATAAGGACAATACTTTGCGTTTCCTGCATTTCCTCAGTTGAATTGTCAGACAAGAGCTTAAGAAAATCATTGAAATGCCTATTCACAAAGCGCCTGGCTTGCTTGCGGACTTCCTCCAGCAATTCTTGTGCCTTCATCAAAGCGATCTTTCTTCTTACTTTCTGGGATTGCTCCTGCACCAAAAGTTCCGAGATCATCATTTGGACCTGCACGGCAAAGTGATCGTCTCGCCCCTGAACAAGATTCGAAAGTTTAAGCAGGGTCGTTGTTTTCATAATCAGATTATAACTATTATGGAAATCAAAAATCAACGACGCCATCCTGAAAAAGTCAGATCTGTCGTCACTGTTTAACGCTACGATTTTTTTCAATAAGAGATCGATCATTTCTTGCTGTTGGGCGCGGCTGCCTTCCAGGACGGCTCTTCGAATGTCGTGCATCTCGGAT
>CAYHTV010000007.1:0-36597 GCA_964359575.1 uncultured Planctomycetales bacterium | reverse complement strand
ACAAAGGCCAATATTGACTACCTCAATTCTTTTGGTTCTACAAAGGTCAATAAACCCATTGGGACAGCACGCCAATATCTCAATGTAAAAATTAGTGGAAATTGGCGGCGTAGCTCAGCTGATAGAGCATTCGGTTCATACCCGACAGGTCAGTGGTTTAAATCCACTCGCCGCCACTTGTTCCTTTATTTGTCTATTGATAGTGTCGGAAAACCCTCCCGGTGTCATTGCGAGGAGCGTAGCGACGAAGCAATCCAGGAAAGATTGCTTCGCAAAAAGCGCTCGCAATGACACTGAAAGAAGGTTCTCCGACAGTATCCTATTTCAAATTATTTTAGAAAAGCAAGTGGCGAGCTGTACTTATTACCAAATTCCCAGAAAAAATGTACCGAACAATCCTTATTTTATGTATTTCAATCTTACTACCCAAAATTGTCCAGGCTGACTCTTCTTCGGATTTATTCTCACATTTGAACCAACCAAAAGTCTCGCTTGCCAAAATTGAGCGAGTGGTCAGTGCCGACACAGTTATTCTCGAAACCGGAGAAAAAATCAAATTGATTGGACTGCAAGCTCCGCTGCCGCCCCAAAAGGTGACAGCGCAATACGACTCCTTTGGCTTTGTTGTGCTTCCCGGAGTAACGCCGGAAACGCCGCTGGAAGAGCAGGCATTCCATTTTATCCAAAAATTGCTGGAACAAAAATCCATACGCCTGGAATTTGATGCCCAAAGGAAAGACCAGAATGGTATTACCTTAGCGTACGTCTTTCTTTCTGACGGAACTTTTGCCAATGCCGAGATTCTCAAAAATGGTTTTGCGAATTTACAAATCCAGCCGCCCAATTTGAAATACGAAGAACTGCTGCGGGAGGCTTACCGTGAGGCTCGGCAAGAAAAACGCGGTCTACAAAGTGAGTAAACTGTTTTTACCACAATTGTACGATATCTGGCTGATCCTTTTTATCCTCATTCTATTGCTTTACATCATTGCGCGCTTCGGGTCCAAATGGTTTGACAAATTTTAATTGCCATGTCCGCAAATAATCTTATCAAAACCGTCCGTCAGACAATTCACCGTTACCAATTGCTTAAATCCCGCGAGACCGTGATAGTGGGGGTTTCCGGAGGGCCGGATTCTGTCAGCCTGCTGCATCTGCTTTATGAGCTCCGGCAGGAACTGGGCATCCACTTACACGTCGCTCATGTGAACCATCAACTGCGTAAAACTGCCGACCGTGATGAACAATTCGTTCAAGCCCTGACCCACAAACTGGAACTAAAATCTACGATAACTAAAATTAAAATCCCCAAAGGTAAAGGCTCTCTGGAAGAATTGGCCCGCGAGGCCCGCTTCCAGGCGCTTTTTAAAACCGCAAAAAACAATGACGCGCACGTCATTGCCTTAGGGCATACTCAGGATGATCTGGCGGAAACTGTTCTTATGCGAATCATTCGAGGAACCGGGCTCAAAGGGCTGCAATCGATCCTCCCCCAGCGCCGGTTTGGATCTTATCGTGTGATTCGCCCTTTGCTTGATATTTCCCGGCAAGCGATAGAAAAATATTTGCATTTCAAGAAAATTCCTTACCGGACCGATCCCACAAATGCGCACATGCGGTTCTTTCGTAATAAAATCCGCGCCGAACTTCTGCCATTTCTTCAATCCCGCTATAATCCACAGATCAAAGAAATGCTGGCCAATTTAGCGAAGAGCACCTTCCTGGATTATGATTTTTTGTATTGCGAGGGGCAGCGGCATTTTCACCAGCTGGCAAAAGAAATCACCCCAAAAAGTATTTGCTTTAAATTATACCTATTTTTGAAACTCCACCCAAGCATCCAACGGATGGTCCTGCGCGCGGCCATTGAGCATTTAAAGGGCAGCACAAAACGGTTAACCTTAACCCACGTTGAAAATATTGAGATGCTGCTTGGCCAAACAAGGCAGGGGAGCCTGAATTTACCTTATAATATCTCTCTCGAAGTCAAAGCCCCTTACTTATTCGTCCGCGTATAAAAATATTTGAATGCCTAAAAAAATTTGAGGTTGCATAAATAATTGAATCCGTTATAATTATGAAGTTAAAATTTCGACAATTACTTTTCCAAAAATTAAGGACACGCAATGGCCGAACCAACTTCACGAAAACATCAATTAAAGGGAATACCCGCAAGAAAACCTAATCAGCAGCAAAACGGCAATTGGCTGTTTTGGGTCGCGATGAGCCTTATTTTTCTCATCCTCATGAGTCAATCGAGCACGGTAAACAGAATCAATGTCCCGAAACAATTGAGTTATAGCGAATTCTATTCGATCCTCTTAAAAAATCCGGAAACCTCACAGATTCAAAAATTAGAATTGATTGAAGGCCCAGAAAATACGCTCAAAGGGACATTCGCCAATAATACGGAATTCCGAGTGAATATCCCGCAGAAGGATGAAGCGCTCTTGGATAAAATCCGCAGCAATGTCACGAATTTTTCTGTGACTCCCTTACAGACTTTTTGGAGCCAATTGTTTTTCGCGTTTATGCCGATTATCTTAATTATTACAGCTATTTGGTACCTTTCCTACCGGGGAAGCCAGGTGGGAAACAAAATATGGTCATTTGGGAAATCCCGCGCGCAGATGTCCAACAAAGAGAGTGCGCAATTCACCTTCAATGATGTCGCCGGCGTGGATGAAGCGAAGGAAGAACTGCAGGAAGTTATCGAATTTCTCAAAGAACCCAAAAGATTTCAACGTCTCGGCGGTAAGATTCCCAAAGGCGTTTTACTCATTGGCCCGCCTGGGACCGGAAAAACTTTACTGGCCAAGGCCGTAGCCGGTGAGGCCGGAGTTCCGTTTCTTTCGTTAAGCGGTTCAGATTTTGTGGAAATGTTCGTTGGGGTTGGAGCTTCCCGGGTACGCGATCTATTTGAGCAGGCCCGCAAGGCCTCACGGACCTCCGGTAAGGGCGCGATTATTTTTATTGATGAAATTGACGCGGTGGGGCGGTTACGCTTTGCCGGCATTGGCGGCGGCAACGATGAGCGTGAACAAACCCTTAATGCCTTGCTCGTTGAGATGGATGGATTTAACACTCAAACAGGAGTCATTATTATCGCCGCGACGAATCGTCCTGACACCTTAGACCCGGCCCTGCTGCGGCCCGGGCGATTTGACCGTCAAATTGTTGTCGCTCTTCCCGATATCAAAGGCCGGGAAGGAATTTTACAAGTTCACACCAAAAATATTAAGCTGGCCGAGGGCGTTGATTTGAAAAAAATCGCGCAGCAAACGGTGTATTTTTCCGGAGCGGATTTAGCCAACGTCTGCAACGAAGCCGCACTCTTGGCCGCCCGTAACAACAAAGATGGTGTCGGCATGGCGGAATTTTTGGCTGCCGTGGAGCGGGTCACCATGGGGCCGGAAAAAAAGAGCAATACTATTTCCAAAAAAGAAAAAGAGATGACGGCTTATCATGAAGCTGGCCATGCCTTGCTCTCCTTACTTGTCGCGGAAGTGGATCGTTTTACTAAAGTCTCGATTATCCCGCGCGGCATGGCGGGCGGATATACCTTGACTCCTCCTACCGAAGATAAGCATTACCACAACAAAAAAGAACTCTTGGGCACGATGACGGTTCTCTTAGGCGGCTTGGTCGCAGAAGAACTTTTTACGGGTGATACCTCTACCGGTGTCGCCAATGATTTACAGAAGGTCACCCGTATTTCCCGCGCGATGATCTGCCAGTTTGGCATGAACGAAAAACTCGGCCGCTTGTCTTTTGGCCAACAGAACCATCAGCATTTCCTGGGCCGCGATTTATGGGAACAGAAAGATTATAGTGAAGAAACCGCCAAAAATATCGATAAAGAAGTTCAAAATTTAGTTAACGATTGCTACCAGCGCGCCAAAAAATTGCTTTCTGAGAATCGCAGGGAATTGGATATCTTAGCTAAGCGCCTCATTGAAAAGGAAGTCATCGATATTGAGGAAGCCCTGGTCCTTTTAGGGATGCCGGATACAAAACCCATCCGACAATTGGAAGAGAATTCCGCTCCTGTGGCTGCACCTGCCAAGAATGTTAACTCAGAGACCACCGACGTCTAGACTGTGAAAAAAAAATCATCCCCGCGAAATTTTATCCGTCCTAAATTCATACTTAATGTTTCTCCTCATTCCTTGGAATTAGGCCAAAAAACAAAAATCATGGGAATTGTCAATATCACGCCTGATTCCTTCAGCCAGGACGGATGCTTGCACGGTAATAAAAATTTCCTCTCCCGGGCGATTGATCATGCTTTACGCCTCGTTGAGCAGGGAACCGATATCCTAGATATCGGGGGAGAATCCAGCCGGCCCGGCGCGCGGGCGGTTTCTCCTGAAGAAGAAATCCGGCGTGTGCTTCCCGTGATTCGAGCCTTAGCAAAAAGGATAAAAATCCCCATATCCATTGATACCTATAAACCGCTGGTGGCCCGGCAAGCGCTGGATGCCGGTGCCACTATTGTCAACGATATTAAAGGTATTTCACTCGATACCAATTTATTAAAAATGGTTCGTGACTATAAGGCCGCTATCGTTTTAATGCACCTGCGCGGGACACCCCAAACCATGCAAAAAAATACCCGCTATAAAAGTTTGATTCCGGAAATTATTCACGCGCTGCAAAAATCCATTGAAAAATGCCTGGACATCGGAATGAAATCAGATAAAATTATTGTGGATCCGGGAATTGGTTTCGGAAAAATGCCCGAGCAGAATTTAGAGATTATTCACCGCCTGGCTGATTTCCAAGTTTTAAACCAGCCCATACTCATTGGCACTTCCCGAAAATCTTTTATTGGTAAAATTTTAAATAAAGCTGTCACCGAACGTGTCATGGGCACCGCCGCTACCATATGCGCTAGCATCCTAAACGGAGCGCATATGGTGAGACTTCACGATGTCGGCGCGCTCAAGGACATCGTCCTGATGAGTGACGCCATTCTTAATCTGAAAATAAAATCTTCCTATGCTGTTTGATCTCTGGTGGCTTCTAAAATCAGCAATTAAACCTTCCTTTGAAATCATCGTCCTGTGGATTGTTTTTTATCAAATCCTGGTTTTTTTTGAAGGGACGAGGGCGTTTCACGTCCTCAAGGGCATCATCTATCTATTATTCGCGTTTTTGGCCTGCCAGCTTTTAGGCTTCGATACACTCAACTGGCTTTTGACAAAATTCTTTGGTATTTCCATCATCGCCCTGCTGGTTATTTTTCAGCAAGAATTGCGTCAGGGCCTGGCCCGTCTGGGTCAGCAGCATCTCTTCAATCCCACCCTCGAGGAAGCGGAAATGGTCGCCCTCATTGAAGAAATTGCAACAGCCATTTATAAACTGTCCCGCAAAAAAAATGGCAGCCTGATAGCCATTGAGCGGGAAACAAAATTGAAGACCTATATTGAAAGCGGGCTGGGCATTGACAGTAAAGTATCTTCCGAGATGCTGCAAAGCATTTTTAATTCTACCGCTCCTTTGCACGATGGGGGAGTGGTCATCCGGGGAGAAAGGATCATCGCGGCATCCTGCCTTTTTCCTTTATCCGAGAACCCAAACTTTAGTAAAATTGTCGGGACCAGACACCGGGCAGCGCTCGGTTTAACCGAACAAACCGATGCCGTTGTGGTGATGGTCTCGGAGGAAACGTGCGAGGTGTCAGTGGCAGTCGAGGGGCGTTTTCTTCCCATCGTGAACGAGGAACGTTTAGTGAGTATTCTCAAGGATTTATTGATTGTACCTAATTCAAAAAAGAAAAAATGAAAAACTGGCTTACCCATAATCTCGCCCTAAAACTGATTGCCCTCGGCCTCGCCGTATTTACGTGGATTTATGTGAACGGGGAATTGATGAAATGAGACATCAGACCACAGACAAAAGACTTCAGACTAAAATCTAGAAGTCTCTAGTCTGGAGTCTTTTGTCTGTGGTCTAAATAATGCCAAAACTTGGTGTCAACATTGATCATGTGGCAACACTGCGGCAGGCTCGTCGAGAGTTCGTTCCCGATCCTCTCGAAGCGGTTAAAATCTGCGAACGCGCCGGCGCCCACAGCATTGTCGCGCATTTGCGCGAAGATAGGCGCCACATCAATGATCAAGATATTAAACGTATTCGCCAAGCCGTCCGCGCCCGGTTTAATTTAGAGATGTCCATGAATCCAGGGATTGTAAAAATCGCAACGCTTGTCAAACCGGATTTGGCCACCCTTGTTCCTGAACGCCGAGCGGAAGTCACGACCGAGGGAGGATTAGACGTCGTTACAAATCTTTTGCGGATTAAAAGAGCGATTGCGATTTTGCAGGATCGCGGCATTCCGGTAAGCCTATTTATTGATCCTGTGCAAAGGCAAGTTGAATACGCCAGAAAATCCGGCGCGGAAGGTATTGAATTTCATACCGGACAATATGCCCGTGCCAAGACCCCAAAGCAAATTAAAACTGAACTCCAAAAAATTCGCGCCATGATGAAATTTGCCCAGCACGTGGGGCTCGTGGTAAGCGCGGGGCATGGGCTTAACTACGAAAATACCCTGGCCATTGCCGGAATTCCCGGTATCACAGAATTGAATATCGGGCACTCCATTATCTCCCGGGCAGTATTCGTCGGGTTAGAAAAAGCGGTTAAAGAAATGCTGCACTTAATGCGAGGCTAGTACCGTTGCAACTAAATAATATTGGGAGAAATTTATCAGTGGTAAACGGTACCAGTGCCCCTCATCTTGATAAGAAGATAGTTGCAGGGGCACTAGTATGATTTTGGGAACCGGCATTGACATCATTGAAATTGAGCGCGTCCAAAAGGCGATTGACAAATGGGGGAAAGACTTCTTGGGACATGTTTTTACTAAAGAAGAAATCGCCTACGCGCAAAAACACAAATACCCGGCGCAGCATTTTGCCGCGCGGTTTGCGGCTAAAGAAGCAGTCTTAAAAGCATTTGGAAAAAATTCGCACATCCACTGGAAAGACATCAAAATCACCAATGACAAATACGGGAGACCGTTGTGCTTCTATGGCAATAAAAAATTTAAAAAAAAGATTCTCATCTCCATCTCGCATACGCACGTTTATGCGGTTGCCAGCGCTATTATTACGGCGTAAACGTAAAGTCCATAAACACAATTTTGGACATGTTTTGCTTTTGGCTGGCTCACCGAATATGCTGGGCGCGGCCTGCCTGACGAGCCTTGCCGCCATGCGTTCGGGAGCTGGGTTAGTCACGCTTGGCATTCCTAAAAGTCTTAATTCCACGGTCCAAAAAAAAATTTCCAGTGTTGTGATGACCTTGCCTCTTAAGGAAACCCCGCAGAAAACTTTGTCCGTCTCGGCGTTTGCCGAGATTCAAAAACGGCTGGAATCCTTTGATGCCATTGCCTTGGGGCCAGGGCTCTCGATGAATTCCAGCACCCAGCGGCTGATTCGTAAAGTTATTGAAACAGCGCATCAGCCGCTTGTGATTGACGCGGATGGCTTGAGCGCTTTGGCAGCAAGTTTAAATTCTTTAAGCAAAACCCCGGCCATAAAGATTCTCACACCGCATGCCGGCGAAATGGCCCATCTGCTTAACGTCGATAAAGGCACTGTCGAAAATAATCGTATCAAAGCGGCCCAAAATTTTGCCCAAAAATATCATTGCATTTTGGTTTTGAAGGGACATCACACCGTGGTGACTGATGACGATGGCACTACCTATATCAATAAAACCGGAAATCCCGGCATGGCCACAGCTGGGAGCGGCGATGTTTTGACGGGAATGATCGCCGCTTTTTTGGCGCAGGGGATGTCAGGCTTTGAGGCGGCTAAATTTGCCGCGTATTTTCACGGTCTAGCAGGAGACCTGGCCGCAGAAAATAAAACACGCGTCGGGATGATAGCGACCGATATTATTGAGCAGATTCCCATGGCCATTACCCTGCGCGCCATCGAAACAAAACCGCATTTATTTAAAAAGGATTCAACATCTTGACAGCCGAACGATCATCAGCCACAATTATTTTATTGACCTTTGTAGAACCAAAAGAATTGAGGTAGTCAATATTGGCCTTTGTCTCCTCAATGATAAATCCAAATTTTTTTCTTTAGTTGTACAAAGGCCCATATGAATCCAATAACACAAAGACCACACCTCATACCTCCAAACGGAGAAAAAAAAATTTTGCTACATTCCTGCTGTGCGCCGTGCTCCGGTGAGCTGATGGAAGCGCTGACGCAATCCGGGATTGAGTACACGATTTTCTTCTACAACCCTAACATTCATCCCCAAAAAGAATACGAAATCCGCAAACAGGAAAACATCCGCTTTGCCCAAAAGGTGAATGTTCCTTTTATCGATGCTGATTATGACCGGGACAACTGGTTTACCAGAGTCAAGGGGCTGGAATGGGAACCCGAAAAAGGAAAGCGCTGCAGCGCCTGCTTTGATATGCGCTTTGAGCGGACGGCGCTATACGCGCATGAGCATAATTTTAAAGTGATTACCAGCAGCCTGGGACTTTCGCGCTGGAAAGACATGGACCAGATCAATGACTGCGGTGTACGGGCGGCCGCGCATTATCCGGATGTCATCTATTGGACGTACAATTGGCGAAAAAGGGGAGGGTCAAGCCGCATGTACGAAATCGCTAAGCGTGAAAACTTTTATCAGCAGGAATATTGCGGCTGTGTGTATTCTTTGCGGGACACCAACCTCTGGCGGCTTAAAAACGGCAAGACGCGTATTGCTATTGGAACAAAATATTATTCGCCCAGCGCTTCTTTAAAACCTTCCGCGGCCGTCTCCACTTCAAACAAACAAGAAAACTCCTCACTTCGTTCGTCGCATCTTCTTTGCTGCATAGGAAAGGAGTTTTTAGCAGCTAGGAAAGTTTTATACTTTCCTATGCTGTAAAAAATTTCCTTTCGTAAAAATAGCAAAAATATCGCATCTTCTGGTAGTTATCCGTCCTGGAGAATGGTATACTTTAGCAATACTATTCATATTTAATCTTGTACCTCGATGGCAAAACTTTTTAAAAATCAACCACCCAAAGCTTGCTCAGGGCCTGTTTGTATTATCTGTAATGCCTCTGAATCTACAAGTCTGTACACCTACCAATACACGCGGGAGTCGGCCCAATATTCTTCTGATATCCTCCAATGTCAATCCTGCCGGCATCTTTTTATCCATCCGGTCCCGCTGGTGAATTTGCAGGAAAGGACCATGGATGCCATTGAAGATGCAACGTTTTTTGGCAATAGACTTTTCGAATATCTGCATGAAAAATTAGTCATTAACCGTGAAATCCATGCCGTCCAAAAATTTATCACGGCCCCATCTCCTTCACTGCTGGATATTGGGTGTGGAACAGGATGGACGACATCCCTTTTTGAAAAAAAAGGATTTCGCGCGGTGGGGTTAGAACCCTCCGCGGTACGGGCCCAGTTTGGCAAAGAAAAATATGGCATTGAGATCTATCAATGTCCTATTGAAACTTTCGCGCCCAAGGAAAAATTTGATCTGGTTATTATGCGCCATTTATTAGAGCATGTCGAAAACCCGCTATCTGTTCTCGAAAGAGTGCGTACTTTCTTAAACGATAATGGCGTTTTGCTCATTATTATCCCCAACATTAATTCCATCGGCCGTTATGTTTTTCAAGAAAATTGGCAATGGATTTTGCCCTGGCACCTACATTTTTATGCTCCGAGAACATTAACAGCTTTGCTGGAAAAAACTGGATATAAAACGCTCAAGAGTTATCAAATACCATCTCCTTTATGGTATCCCAGCAGTTTTAGCAACGCATTCCCGGAAAATAGCAAAATCAAAAATTTTTTTGACGGAATCCCAAGTTTTATAAAATTTATTCCCTTTTTGCCGCTCATTTTTATCGGTTTTATTTTGAATCTCAATGATAACATGCCCCTGATTGCTCAAAAAAAATAGTATGGAACAAAAAAATAATCAATCCAATGCGGCAAAGAATTATCGGGCCAATTCCTTTGCCCTCTTTATCTGCATCGCGGTTTTTCTCTTTTGGGCAAGTTTTTTGACTTTCAAATATTATCACTTTGGCTATTACGATTGGGATTTGGCCATGTATGCGCAAGCCATGTGGAACCTTGCCCACGGCTCACTAGATGTTTCTTTGTTTGGCACCAATTTTTTGACCAATCACGCCGAATATATTTCTTTTCTGCTCGTGCCGCTTTTTCTTATTTTTCAGCACCCGTTGACGCTTATCGCGCTTAAAATCTTTTCCGTCACTGCCGGCGGGTACATCTTTTACCGAATAGCACAACCGCTTTTGGGCTGGAGGGTCTCCTGTCTGCTCATGGTTTTGTATCTTTTTTATCCCGCGAATATTTACATGCTCCTGTATGAATTTCATTTTGAGAACCTGGCGGTTGTGTTTATTTTTCTTTTGTATTTTTTTTACCGTAATGAACGGTTCATGGCTTTTACTGTGACTACGCTTACTATGGCGCTCATCAAGGAAAATATCACTTTAATCCCAATCATGTGTGGGATTTATTCAATTTTTGCAAAACGGAAGAATAAATGGGGATGGGTGGTGATTCCAATTCTGATAGGGGGCGGCAGTTTTTATTTAAGCCAATTTTTGATCACGCCGTATTTGCGCATGCAGACCCATCTCCCGAATCTTAACCAATACCTCGGCCAATATACGGCTTTGGGAACCACCCCGCAGACCATTGCCCAAACAATGTTTTTTAAACCCCATCACGTCATCTCTTTAATCGCTGCCGATAAAAATCTGTTTTATTTCCAACAATTATTCGGCCCGCTTTTTGTGCTCCCTTTGTTCAGCCCGCAGATTTTGTTTTTGGGATTGCCGATATTCCTGCAGCATGTCTTGTCTGCCTCGATGCAGACACACACCATTTATTACCATTACACCGCAACTGTAGTCCCATTTATTTTTCTCGCAACCGCGCATTCATTCTATTTTTTCAAAAAAAGAATCCGGCCGTGGAGCTATCGGTTCACGATTCTTCTTAGCTTAACCATATGCCTGTTTAGCATAATCCAGCACCGGGACAACTTTTTAGTGCGTATGAGCCTGTGGGCAGATGAGCTTGATCCTTTCCGTTGGCAAATGGCTAAAACGATTCCGGCGCCAGCCGCTGCCGTTGCCACATTCGATTTCCTCGCTGAATTATCCCAGCGGCCGCGGCTGTATTCATTGCACAATGTCTGGCGCAATAACAACCCCTTCACCGGTGAAAATCCTTACCAACTTCCCGATGTGCAGTACGCTCTGATTGATTGGAAAGATCCTTGGTTATGGTCGGATCTTAAATTTTCGCCGGAATTCGGCACTACGAAAGAAATCCTTTCCCGGCTTAAAAAATTTTATTTTCAACATACGTGGTCGGTCGTGAGCGCCGCCAACGATATGACCCTCCTGCAGAAGGGCGGAGGCGGACCGCGGCTTCTCGAAATCTCACGGCGGCCGTTTAAGGAAAAAAATGACGTGATCAACTTGCGCATCGACAAAAATTTTATCCTTAGCTCCTGTAAGCTGGGGCACATCTATAACTCGCTTCTGCCGATCACATTTTTTTGGCGGGCCATGAAGAATACGGATGATATCTATTTTGTGAGCATTAAACTTGTCAAAGATGGAACAATTATTTTGAACGCCAAACGGAATATCGGTTACCCTGTCTACGCGACCCTGCTATGGCAAAAAGGGGATTATATTAAAGAAAATTATTGGTTGTTGCTACCACGTTTGGCGCCGGGGCACTATTCTCTTCAATTATCCTTTATAAATTATACTGGCGGGAAAGTGGCAGAATTAGTTTATCCCCGCGCCCCTTCGGCACAAACGGGGAATACCTTTCAAGTCGGAACATTGACGATTCCATAACAGGAGGACTGTCCATGAAGAAAAAGATTCAATTTCTCATAGAACTTTTAAGAGTCAAGCAATGGGTCAAGAATGCTTTTATCTTTTTTCCGGCCCTGTTTGGCGGGCAGCTGCAAGAGTTAAATATTGTAATCAATTGCCTTATTGCTTATGTGGGTTTTTGTTTGGTATCCAGCGGCCTTTATATTCTCAACGATTATCTCGACCGGAATCTAGACCGCTTACATCCCCGCAAAGCTCAACGGCCTTTGGCGCGCGTTAAAATCAGCCAAAATGTTATCGGGGTGATCATCGCCGCCCTCATCGCGACGGGGCTGACCATCTGCAGTCAAATCAATTCGTCCGTTTTGACCATCGCGGTCATCTACATTGGTATTCACCTTGTTTACAACTTTTACGCCAAAAAAATCGTCCTGCTCGATGTGGCCTTTATCGCGGCCGGATTCCAAATCCGGATCTGGGCGGGAGCGCTGGCGACCGGAATTTTCCCGTCCGTCTGGCTGCAGATGTGCGTCTTTTTATTGGCACTCTTCTTGGGTTTTACCAAACGTCGTTATGAACTTTCCACGTTAAAGGATCATGCGTCGGAACACCGCAGCGTGCTGTCACACTACACGTCGTATCTCTTGGATCAGATCATCATTATATGCTCAACGCTGGCGATCGCGTTTTACGGCCTCTACACGATTTCATTTGACATTGTGCACCGGGTCGGCAACCAAAACATGGTCTACTCGGTCGCATTTGTTATTTACGGAATATTCCGCTATCTCTACTTGGTCCATGTAAAGAAATTAGGGGATGAACCGGGAGAAGTCTTGGCCACGGATACGCCGCTTTTGGTGAATGTGCTTTTATGGATTTTTTACGTCGCTGTATTACTGTACAAATAATTCGCCATGATATCAAATATCAGAATTGGTTTATGGGACATTCTGCGGTCTTCTGGTCCGTGGACAATGAAAACTATCAAGCTGATGGATTTTATTTTTGGCTCCCTGATAGCTTTTATGCTCCCGACAAAAAAGCCCGCGGGCCCGGCCTCAAATGAGTTAAAGCATATCCTTATCATCCGCCCTGGCGGCATCGGCGACGCCATCTTTATTTTGCCGTTTTTAAACGTATTGAAAAAAGCGTGGCCGCGCTTGAAAATAACCATCTTGGCGGAAAAACGCAACGCGCAAATATTCCGCTCTCAACCGAATTTAGGCACCGACACTTATTGCTATGATATTCCCGGACATTTGCGGCGGGTTTTACACAATGCTTATGACGCTGTCATCGACACCGAACAATGGCATTACTTAAGCGCTTTAGTCGCGTATTTTTGCAAATCGCCCGTGACCATCGGTTTTGCTACGCGGCCGCTGCGGGCGAAACTATTTTCAACGCCCATTTCTTATGAGATCAATGCCTATGAAATTGAAAATTTTAAGAAACTTTTTACTGTCCTTTGTGCGACAGCAGCTCAAATCGGCAACATTAATTCATGTTATACTTTATCCCAAGACCTTACCGTGTGGGCCAAGAAAAAAATCCCTGACAATAGTGTGACGGTATTTTTAGGGGCGAGCATCCCGGAACGCCGGCTGACCAAAGGACAGAGCACCGAACTTATTCAAAAGATATTTGAAAAAGGCTTTTGCCCAACCCTGCTGGGGGGAACCGACGTCAGGGCTATTGGGTTAGAACTGGAAGAGGAACTCTCTGATAAGCGCCTTAAAAATTTTATCGGAAAAATCTCTTTGGAACAGAGTGCGGCGCTCATTCAACGCAGCCGGCTCTTTATTGGAACAGATTCCGGATTGCTGCATTTGGCCTGCGCGGTAGGGACGCCCACGGTTGCCATTTTTGGGCCAGGAAATCTTAAAAAATGGGCACCGCAGGGACCAAAGCACACTATAGTAACGGAAAATGTGGAATGCTCGCCGTGCACGCGATTCGGCTATACCGTTCCGACGTGTGAGGGAAGTTATCACTGCATGCGGGGGATTAAAATGGAGTTTATGAAAAAACTGTCATAAATCATATTGTGGTCGAAATTTTATTTTAAAGAACTCGCCTTGCGCTAAGCACTTTATGATCTAACACGCAGTTCCTATTTTAATATATGAAACTTCTCAAAAATTCATTATGGAGCATTACGGGGTGGGTAGGATCATTTATCATTGGATTTATTTCTACCCCCATTTTTTTAAAAGCACTGGGTGAAGAAAAATATGGCCTCATGATATTGCTCTATACGATTATTGCCCCCCTGGGATTATTGGATTTCGGGATTGGTGAAGCGACAATAAAATATGTGGCTGAAGGACTTGGCCAAAATGACCATCAACGGGTGGAAAAATACCTGCAAAGTTCTATGTTGGTTAACCTTATCATCGGGCTCGTTGGAAGCGTTTTAATTCTTTTGCTCAGAAATTTTATTATTTCCTTCTTTAATCTTTCAGAATCCGATGAACACCTTGCCTACGCCGCTTTATCTTGGATCAGTCTAACATGGTTTATTTTACAAACTCAGCAAACTTTTACAGGCTCTGTAGTGGCCCTACAACGTTATGATTTGTTTAACATTTATAATTTTCTTTATACGTTAGCGAGAGTCGGGGTAGGTTTAATCATATTATTTTCGGGAGGAGATTTATTAAATTTGATTTCTAGCCAGACCGTTGTTTTGGGCATCGCCAGCCTGGGATGGTTCTTAATGACAAAAATCTTATATCGGCAAACAAGTTTAATGCCCCGTTTTGATCGGGAATCTTTTATGAAAACTCTCAACTTTGGTTCTTTCCAGTTTATGAACCGTTTAGGTGCTGTCTTTACCCAACAGTCCCAACGTTTTATTTTAGGCAATCTTTTATCTGTTAAGAGTGTCGGTTTTTACAGTTTGGCTGAGCAATTAAATTCCATTATATATTTGATTACATACCATATCGGGCAAGTTTTGTTCCCCGCAGTAAGCGAGATGCAAGGAGCAAAAGAAGAGCAGAAGGCCGGTCATATCACTATTTTAACCGGCTGGATGATTTCGACAATAGCGATATCAATCTTTATTCCATTCTTCGTTTTTACAAAAGAGATTCTTGTGTTTTGGTTGGGTTACGCTATTTCAAACGAAATAACTGATCTATCAAGGATTCTATCAATTGGCGCTGCCATCGGCTGCTTATTCGCGATCCCAAGTTTTTACTTGCTCGGGACTGGTCGGACAAAATGGCTAGCGATACTGTCCTTTCTCCATGGGGCATTTGTTATCTTGTTTTCATTAATTCTCGTTCCCAAAATGGGGCTTATTGGTGCCGGATGGGCATTCACTCTTGGGACAATAGCACATTTAATGACTTTGATTGTGATGTGGGAAAAAATATTCTTCATTTGGATTAGCAAAGAAAATTACTACTCATCTATCTTTGGCCCCTACATTATCGGCTTTTTCCTGATTTGCATTTTTATTAATCTAAAAAACTTATTCCAAGACCACTTGATAGCGTGGCCCCAGCTTATTATCTTAGGGGTACTCCTTTTTATTTTAAGCGCTGTTTTAACAGTCTCAATTGGCGTGATATTGCCCGGCGGGAAGGAAAGAAAAGAATTGTTAATTGCACTTACTAGGAAATTAAAATTTCTTTAGAACAGGAATTTCCCTAAAAAAATATTCAAAAAATACTAACATAGGCCATGCGTTCTATTCAATATTTTCGACATTTGATGACCATCACAAATTTGCCTAATCAACGTAAGCACCTCGGGCGCTGGGGAAAATCACTGCAAAAGGATTATCTTCTAAATAATGGAATACCCTGGATAACATATGATGCTGTTGACTTCATTGAGAATCGGTTTCCCAAAAATGCAAAAGTCTTTGAATATGGGAGCGGGGGATCTACACTCTTTTGGCTGCGGCACAATAGCATATGTGTTTCTGTCGAGCATGACCCGGCCTGGTTTAATATCATCCAAAAGCATCTTAGCGATCATAAAAATATTGATTATCGGCTCATCCCACCGGAAAAATCTAGTGAATCTTTTAAAAATCAGGATCCGGCAGACCCTAAATTATATATTTCCAGTGATCTGCAATTTGTCGGTTACAATTTTAAAAAATATGTTTGTCAAATTGATACGTTCCCGGATAATTACTTTGATATTATTCTGATTGATGGGCGTGCCAGACCATCTTGTATCATGCACAGTATTCAAAAATTAAGTAGAAAAGGCATGTTGATATTAGATAACTCAGAAATTGCACACTACAAAGACAAGACTATGAAATTTCTACAAAACTTTGATTCTAAAGTATTTTTTGGGACACTTCCCATAGTTCCTCACATGAGTGAAACGACCATTTACCTTAAACGTAATTAACATGTTATTCTGAGGCTAAAATGTTGCATATTAAAAAGATAGTAAATTTATTTAGAAAGAATCCCTATTTAAGTAACGCTGCTTGGGACTATCAAAAAGCGATTGTTGCTCCTCGCATTAAACCCAATGACATTGTTTTGGATATTGGGAGCGGAAATTATCCTTCTCCTCGCGCGAACATCCTTGCCGACTTATATCCGGAAAAAACTATTCATCGTTCCGGTCCGATCAAGGAAGATAAACCTCTTGTCATTTGCCCTGTTGAACGTTTGCCGTTTTTAGGGCATGCTTTTGATTTTATTATTTGTTCCCATGTTCTGGAACATGTTGACAGCCCCCTTACCGCTGGTCATGAGTTAGCGAGAGTCGGGGAGGCCGGTTATATTGAAACCCCTGCGTATGGAAAAGATATCATTGTCGGTTCCGGATACATGCATCAATGGCAAGTTGTTGAATTTGAAGGGACATTGCATTTTTTTGAATATTCACAACAGCAAAAAGAAGCACATGTGAACTCTCCGGTCATGGATTTGTGGGTGTCTAAACGATACCATCCCTGGCAAGATTTCTTTTGGCAGCGGCAGATTTTTTTTAATGCTATGTTGGCTTGGCAAGGGCAGCCTAAAATTATTGAACATAGACGCCCTCAACCAAGATTGAAAGAATCTGAATTAAATAAAAGGCCCACTGAACTAAAACTGCCCGATGAAAAATGCTCTCTCACGCCTGATGAAATAGCGTTACTTGAAAAACGGCTCGCTACGCCCGATGGTGACAAGCCGATGTATTTTAAGAGAGAGAACAGTTGTTTCGTTGATACGGACAATAGATTTCTTTATCCAATAAGAGGGAAAAGAATTTATACATTATCCGCTGATTAAAATTTGCCAGGACTAATATGAAAATCGTTATTGCAACTGAATGGTTAGCTGAAAATATGGGTTATGCTGATATCTGCTTGGCGAAAGCTTTAGCTAAGCAAGGATGTGAAGTGCACATTATTACCTCCAATGTTAAACCTTATTTTAACCTACCGAATTATCATGAAATTTACGAAGAATTTCTGGGTGAGCCTATTGTCCCCCCCAGCGTTGCAACGACCGATGGCTATACGATCCACCGTTTACAACATCGGATGATGAACGGACAAATACTGATACCGGGACTATTTAAAAAACTGAAATCAATTCACCCTGATGTTGTGCAGGCATTTGATGTCTATTCGCCCCTATTGGCAAAAGTCATAGCCGGCAGATTATTATTCCCTTATAAAATTTTTACGGGATGCCATATCCATGCCTCTGTTTTCCCGCTGGCGCATGTTAAAAGAAATGGCCTAGGCATACTTTCAAGATTAAAATGGACCATCACATTTTGGCTAGGACGAATTCTTAGCTTCTTCTATGAAAAATGTTATCCCATTAGCATCGACGTAGCGGATATAGCGATCCGTTTCTTTGGTGTGCCTCCAAAAAAAATTAATGTTTGCTCTCTCGGCGTTGACACCGATTTATTTAAACCGGTTACCGATCCATTTGCAAAGCAAGCACGCAAAGCATTACGAGCTCAATTAGGCATACAAGACACGGAGATTGTTTGTGTATACACTGGGCGTTTTACTCCCGAGAAGGACCCGTTGTGCCTGGCGAAAGCCATCGATATTCTTAGAAAAAAGGGGTGTCCAGTACGTGGCCTATTCGTCGGAAATGGCCCTGAAAAATATGCTATACAATCCTGTGAAGGGTGCATTATTCATCGCTTCGTACCGGTGACAGAATTAGCTCCTTTTTATTGGGCAGCAGATATTGGCGTGTGGCCTAAACAGGAGTCAACCAGTCAGCTAGATGCTGTCGCTTGCGGATTGCCTCTCATAATCAGTGATAAAACTCAAGTCAAAGAACGCATCGAGGGCAATGGTCTATCCTATGTAGAAGGGGACCCCAACCACCTAGCAACACAAATAGCCTCATTATTGAATTTGGAAATTTGCAAGAAGCTGGGAAGCCATGGGATCGAAAAAATAAAAAAACATTACAGTTGGGACGTTATCGCACAACAGCGAATTATCGATTATAAAAATGCAAAAAATCCTGAACGTAAAGGACAACCATGATCATTGATGTTGTTGTTGGAGCAAGACCAAATTTTATGAAGGCCGCTGCCTTGTTTGCCGTTTTATCTAAATTTCCGAGAATCAAACTCCGCTTAATTCACACAGGACAACATTATGATTTTAATATGTCGCGTGTGTTCTTAAAGGAATTGCATTTACCAAAACCTTTGCGCAATCTCGGAGTGGGTTCCGGAACTCACGCAACTCAAACAGCCGCAATCATGAAGAAGTATGAAAATTGGATACAAGACAACTCACCTGACCTCTGTCTAGTGGTGGGTGATGTCAATTCTACCGTGGCCTGTGCCATAGTTTGTGCTAAAAAGGATGTTCCGGTGGGCCATATTGAGGCTGGATTAAGATCATTCGACCGTGCAATGCCGGAAGAAATTAACCGCATTCTCACCGACAGCATCTCTTCTTTTTTCTTCACGACTGAATTTTCTGCCGTCAAAAATTTACGGAAGGAAGGGCATTCCCGTTCAAACATCTATTTAGTGGGGAATACCATGATTGATACGCTAATGCGCATGAAAAGTTCGGCAATGTCAATGGGCGCGCACCGCAAATTTAGCCTGCCGTATAAAGGCTACGCCTACTTAACTTTGCATCGACCTTCCAACGTGGACAATTTCAAAGTTTTACAAAAAGTATGTGAGAACATCATTTGGTTATCCAAACGTATGCCTATTATTTTTGCTATCCACCCTAGAACACAGAAAATGATCCTTGGTTCTTCTATAAGCAGAAAAATGAAGCTCACAGATCGCATCCATCTCACGCCCCCCTTAGGGTATCTTGAGTCTCTTTCAATTTTATTAAATTCAAAAGTTGTCATTACGGACAGTGGGGGCATCCAGGAAGAAACATCGGCTCTCCAAATCCCATGTTTAACATTGCGCGAGAACACTGAACGTCCTATTACCGTTGAGCTTGGGACGAATACTTTAATTAAAAATAATTGGAATTTATTTCGGTCCTGTATACAGAAAATAGAGAAAGGGACTTACCGTAAAGGTCATCGCAAGATTCCATTCTGGGATGGCAAAACAGGTGAACGAATATTAAAAATTTGTCAAAAATTGTAAACTAATGCTAACGAATTTAAAAAACTTTTTGCAAAAAAAATTTACATATATAAAAGAATATGGGAACTGGGAAGCTGCACTTAAACATTCCACCGGGTACGATTCCCAGAATATTTTAGACAAAGTACGGGAAGCGACGCTCAAAGTAAAATCCGGAACTTCCGTTTATGAACGGGATTCTGTCCTGTTTGATGAAATACAGTATTCCTGGCCGTTATTGGCCGGCCTCATGTGGATCGCGGCACAAAATAATGGCACTCTCGAGATTATTGATTTCGGCGGGTCTCTGGGGAGCACTTATTTTCAAAATCGTAAATTTTTAAAACACCTAAAAAAAGTCCGCTGGAATATTATCGAACAAAAGCATTATGTTGAGGTCGGCAAGCGCGATTTTGAATCGGAAGAGCTAAAATTTTACTATAATATCGAATCTTGCCTGGAAAGTTGTCATCCACGTGCTATACTTTTCTCCGGGGTATTGCAATACCTCGAGAAACCTTACGAATTATTAGGAAAAATTAAATCCGCTGACATTGATTTTATCCTGATTGACCGAACACCGTTTCACGAGGGGAACACCGATCGCATATGCGTTCAGACCGTTCCTAAAAAAATCTTTGAGGCCAGCTATCCCTCATGGATATTCTCAATGCAAAAATTTAAAGAATTTTTCAAATCCAGTACGATTATTGAAGAGTTTGACAGTTTCGCAGAAAAATTGACGCCTTATTCAAAATTTAAAGGATTCATCATATGCAAACAAGTCCCCCAACGAGAACACAATTTGAACGGATTTTTTTCGATGTCACCGGAAATTGTAACGCCAAGTGCCCCTGGTGTATGAGCGGACTTTATGCAACCGTCAACAAAAATTTCATTACTCCCGAGACATTCACAAAGGTTCTCGATGTTTTAAAGGTGAACAATGCCCTCGCTCCCAACGGGGTTTTAGCCCTCTATCTCTGGGGGGAGCCATTTATCCATCCCAAATTAAATGAATTGTGCCAAATCATTAATAATTATCCATTCCCTTACTCATTCAGCACCAATGCTTCCAAAGTTCCCAAGATCGACAAAACCTTTGTCAAGAATCTCGACCATATCATCTTTTCCATGCCCGGATTCTCGCAAAACGCATATGACAAAGAGCATGGGTTCAAATTCGATAAAATTAAACAAAATGTCGAGACAATTGTCAAAGAATGCCGCGCGCACGGTTATAAAAAAGATTTTATAATCGGTTATCATGTTTATCAATTCAACCTGGAAGAATTGCCGCAATGCGAAGAATGGGCCAATAAATTAAATATCAACTTTCGGCCGGGATACGCCATTATCAACAATTGGTGGCATGTCAACGGATGGATCGACAATACCCTTGCACCGGACGTGCTAAAAAAGATATCAGAGGATCTCTTTTGTTTTGATATTGGGAAAAAACTTAAAGAGTCACCGAAGGACTATTATTGCGCGCAATACAACCTTCTGGCCATTGATGAATTGGGCAACGTCCTCAATTGCTGCCAAGTCCCCAAGGAAAAAGCCTTTTTCAGAGGAAACCTCTTAACCGATAATTATCACGATATCCTAAGCGCAAGGATAAAGAACGATGTGTGCAAAAAATGCACCGAGTCCGGGTTGGCCTACTATTTGAACAACTCACTCCATGCCCCAAAATTTTATCGGAGATCGCTCTACCAAACAATTAAGCATTTGCAAACTAAGGCTCAACGTGCCATCCTCAATCCCAAAAGGACACTGCAAATCTTATCTGAAAAAATTCATGCTAAAAATCCTTAAAGAACTCTACCATCGCGAACAGTTCCATCCGACTGTCTGGGGAATTTTTATAAATCCATTTTATTTTGCACGCAAAGGGCTTTGGCAGGGCATAGCAAAACTGTCAAAACAAGCCGGCGGGGAAATTTTAGACATCGGCTGCGGTCAGAAGCCATATAAGAATCTATTTCATTACAGCCGTTACATCGGCCTGGAGATTGATTCTCCCGAAAACCGTGCTTACAAAAAGGCGGATGTTTTTTACGATGGGAAGAAAATCCCGCTTGAAACCAATTCGTTTGATACTGTCTTCATGAGCCAAGTCTTTGAACATGCCTTTAACCCGAACGAAATTCTATCGGAAATTTCGCGTGTCAGCCGACCGAATGGATTGCTGCTTATGACCGTCCCTTTTGTCTGGGATGAGCATGAACAACCGTTCGATTTTGCTCGCTACTCCTCCTTTGGTATCAAGCATTTATTAGAACACCACGGATTTCAAATTATCTCACTGGAGAAAAGCATCAACGATATCCGCACAATCTTTCAGCTGATCAACGCATTTTTATATAAAAAAATATTAACGAGAAACCCTTACTTAAATTTACTGCTAACCATTATTTTTATGAGTCCCTTTAACATCCTGGGGGAAATCTTTTCCCTCATCACGCCAAAAAATAATGACCTTTACCTGGATAACATCGTATTGGCGCGAAATATCAAAAACGCATGAACCCGGCAAATTTTAAAAACAAAAAAGTTCTTATTACCGGCGGCTTGGGATTTATCGGGTCTAATTTGACACACAGTCTCTTGCAATTAGGTGCGCATATCACCATCATCGATTCCCTCGTCCCGGAATATGGCGGGAATCGATTTAACGTCACGGACATTAAGGACAAAATTAGCATCAACATCTCTGATGTCCGTGACAGCCATAGTTTAAAATCTCTGGTGCAAGGCCAGGATTATCTTTTTAATCTGGCTGGCCAGACCAGCCACTTGGATTCCATGCAGGATCCATTTACGGACCTAGAAATCAATAGCCGCGCCCAATTATCAATTCTAGAAGCCTGCCGTCATTATAACCCTGATATCAAAATTGTTTTTGCAAGCACCCGTCAAATCTACGGAAAGCCGGATTATCTACCGGTTGATGAAAAACATTTGTTACGCCCTGTTGATGTCAATGGTATCAATAAAGTCGCGGGGGAACAGTATCATATCCTTTACAACAATGTTTACGGAATACGCGCTTGCGCCTTACGCTTGACGAATACCTACGGCCCGCGCATGCGCGTCAAAGATGCCCGGCAGACGTTCGTCGGGATTTGGATCAAAAATATCGTTGAGGGAAAACCCTTTGAAGTTTGGGGAGGGGAGCAGCTGCGGGACTTTAATTATGTCGAAGATGTCGTTAACGCCTTTTTGATATCGGCTGAAAGTGAAAAAACAAACGGGAAGTTCTTTAATCTCGGCGGCCAGGAAGTGATTAATTTAAAAGACTTGGCGAAAATGTTAACTGCGGTTGGAGGGGGGAGCTATGTGGTAAAAAAATTCCCAGAGGAAGCAAAGCGCATTGACATTGGAAACTACTATTCAGACTATTCTTTGATCAAATCGATTTTGGGATGGGAACCCAAGGTCAGCTTAGAAGCAGGCTTACGCCTTACCATTGAATACTATCGCAAGAATCTACAGCACTACCTCTAAAACTTTCTAAAAAACGCACAATAATGCACACTTTTTGCACCTATTTTGATAAAAACTACCTGCTGCGCGGATTAACACTGTATCGTTCCCTCAACCAGCTTCTTCCTGATCTCGAATTCTTTACTCTCTGCCTGGACCGCGAGTCCTACCAAACCATTACGCAATTGAATCTTAAAAACCTGCACCCCATAGCTCTTGCCGAAATCGAAAAAAAATACCCCGAACTTCTGGCGGTCAAAGGCAACCGCTCAACCATTGAATATTACTTCACCCTCACACCGGCTGTCCCTTTATTCATCCTAGAAAATAACCCCGGGATCCCGATGATTACCTATCTAGATGCTGATTTGTTTTTTTATTCTCACCCAGGACCCATCTTTTCTGAACTCGGTGAGAATTCTGTCCTGATCATCCCGCACCGCTTTCCAAACCAATTAAAGCATTTGGAAAAATTTGGCTTATTTAATGTGCAATGGATAACATACCGCAACGATACTGTAGGGAAGAATTGCTTAATAAGATATAAGAATCAATGTCTGGAATGGTGCCACGATTACTTGGAAGGCGACAAATATGCTGACCAAAAATACCTAAATAGCTGGCCTAAAGAATTTTCCCAGGTTAAAATATTACAACATAAGGGGGCCGGTTTGGCGCCTTGGAACTGGATGCAGTATGACTTAAAAATTGATAAAAACGGCAAAGCTATGTCCGTTGGCGGGGATCCTTTGATCTTTTATCATTTCCACGGTCTAAAGATTTTGGCTCCCTGGCTGATCGACCATGGCTTGAATAATTACCTGCACAAAATGCCATTTCCTTTATTAAAATTCCTTTATCAAAATTACCTGAAGGACCTAAGAGCGACCGAAAAATGGCTCCGGCAAACCATCGGCTCTCAACATTCGCTGGGATACTCAGATTTACGTCAACAAATCCAGTTATTTAGAAAAATTTTGTCTGGAATAAGCCGGGGGAGCTTGATGTTGATCCCCCCGTTGGCCTAAACGAGATACTAAATTATGGATAAGAATCCGAAAGTCTCCATCATAACCGTCTGCTACAATGCGGGGAAATTTATTGAAGACGCAATAAGATCCGTCTTAGTGCAAACCTATCCTGCCATCGAATATATTGTTGTGGACGGGGCTTCAACCGACAATACCTTGTCGATCATTAATAAATATAAAACTCAGATCACGAAGATTATTTCCGAGAAAGACAGCGGACTTTATGATGCCATGAACAAGGGGGCAAAATTATCCTCAGGTGACATTATTTATTTCCTCAATGCTGATGACCGGCTGTGTGATAGCAGAGTGATTGAAGCAATTGTCCATGAATTTCTACTCTCCCCCGATGCAGAAATTGTCTATGGAAAAATAAAACCAACCCACTTACCGCTAGAATTGCAATTCTCCTTTGATTCTGTGTTTACCGGCCACATGCCGTTCAAGACTAAAAAAGATTTGCTACGGATACAGCCGTGCCATCAGTGTATCTTTGCAAAGCGTACAGTTTTCGACAAGATCGGCTTGTTCAACATCGAATATAAGATTGCTGCGGACATCGATTGGTTTTGCCGCATGCTTGATCATAAAATAGTAATAAAATTTACAGATATTTTTGCCGTCTTTCTTTATTTTCAAGGGTTAAGTTATCAACAAAACCCCCTGGCATTCAGGGAGAAGGATATCATTTTCTCAAAAAACTTCACACTCCTGGAATACTTATATGCTCGCTGGCATCGCGGATCCAGAACCATTATAAATATGACCAAATTTTATCTTCGCCTGATTAAAGCGCTTGCAAAATCAAAAGATTAACCCCTGTCTCCAATAACTATGTCTAACAAACTTGTCAGCGTTATAATGCCAGTTTATAATAGGACGCAATTTATTAATGAAGCAATTCATAGCTTATTAAACCAGGAGTATGGAAATATTGAAGTGATTATCATAGACGATGGTACAGAAATTGACATCGAAAATTTTATCAAAAAAAAATGTTTCTCAAACAAAATTAAATTTTTCCACAAATCTCATACAGGATTATCCGATTCTCTCAACGAAGGCATCTGTAGAGCAAGTGGAGAGTATTTGGTATTTCTTGATGATGATGATTTGTTGCATCCTCTAATGATTTTAACTTGTATAAATATTGCCCAAAATACAAACGTTGACATGGTCGCTGTTGGATATGAATATTTTAAAGGCAGTAAGAACTCGTTTCAGGCAATAAACCACCAACCGATTATTACTGATATCCCTGATATTCTCAGTCAACTGACATCTAAAAACTTATTTCCAGTTAATACAATATTGATTAGAAAAAATATTATTGAATCGGTAGGAGCGTTTGATACTCAAATGAATTCTTGTATGGATTGGGACCTTTGGCTTCGCATTATAGCGAGAGGCGCAAAATTGGCAATTATCAAAGAAAATTTGTCATTTATACGAATCCATGGCAATAATATGAGTAAAAATGAATCCCTCATGCATGAAGGTAGACTGGAGGTCTTGCGGCATGCAGAGCAATACATGACTTCTAAACAAAAGAGAAATATCAATTTGAAACAAAAAATTACAATGCGGATGCTTGTGGCGGGATGGTATATTTTACTGTACAAATCACCTATTGAAGGAAGAAAGATAATTTCTAGTGCTGCCCTAAAAAATATTTTACTTTTTATACCATCTGTAACGCTATTATGTATCTCTTTTTTCCCAATAAAATTACTACAAAAATTTACACATCTATGTGAATTTATCCTAAAACGACAAAATATTTATTGCACTGCCCAGTGCAGATGACTGGAGTCATAATCTATGCACATCACCGTCATCCGTCACTCCATTCGTAATAGGGGAGGGGATCGTCTTATTCTGGAATATCTCGCCTATCTTGCAGACAAAGGGCATGCCATTACCTATTGGACCAATGAGGTCAACACAGATTTTTCTATTCATTCCAAGATTAACATAAAAAAGATTCCCGTCCCCGGAATTTTAGGAACAATCCTGTTTGCCGCGATGATGAAGGCGAAAAGCGATGTGATCCTGGTGGATTTAGTGGTGATGGCCTACTTTTGTTCTTTTCGCAATCACGCCAAAATTTTATATCTCGCGCAAGACTTTGATGTGAGTTATCACCGAGAATTTTCTCTGCAAAAATTCATTGATGTCTGCTACCGTCAAGTCCTGAACCGGCTTGCCATCCCAACGATTTCGGTTTCCGAAGGGTTATCTCAAAAACTGGCCCGTTATCATCCCCAAAAGCTATTCACGATTCCTAACGGAGTAAACCTCAATTTTTTTTATCGGAGGCCCAACGACCCATACAACGCAAAGAAAAATTCCGTTGTGATCTTACTTTTTGCTCGTGCCGATTATCGCAAAGGTTTAGATATTGCTATTAAGACAATAAAATTATTAAAAGAAATAAAATCACAGAAAGACTGGGAAATCTGGACAATTGGGTCAGAGAAGGTGGAAATAGATGGAACCCATATCCAAAATTTTGGTTTTATAAAAACAGATGAGGAACTGTGTTCAATTTTAAGTACAGCGGATATTTATCTTGTTCCGTCTCGCAGTGAGGGACTGAGTCTCTTATTGCTACAGGCCTTAGCTTGTGAATGCGTTGTTGTCTCGACGCAGGCTTCCTCGCTTATTCAACACGAAACCCACGGCCTCGTCAGTCCTATTGAGGATTGGCAAGGGCTGGCCCAGAACCTAAATCGTGTGATGAATGACAAAGACTTATTCAACAAGTTCAAATCCAACGGCCGGGTGTTGGCCCAAAAGTACAGTCTACAAAAAAGTTGTGAAACATTTGAACAAACCCTCAAATCGCTTTTCACAAATACCGATCCACTTTTCCGCTGAATTGGGCAGCGTGGAATTGTATTTTCTGCGGCTGCCGTCCGAAACAGACCCCTAAACTTTCATGCAACGCCACGTGGTTCAAATCCACATGACGCTGTTTGATGGCCTCGGCCGTCGCCATATAACGGATTTCGGATCCTAAAACACCCACGACGGTGACTCCGGTGGTTCCCTGGGTGAGCAATAACACCGCGGCCGCGCCGATTTCTTTGCCAAAATTCACATCATACGCGGAGGAGTGACCGCAGCGCACCAAATGTCCCGGTGTGACCGGACGGACTTCCGGAGATTCATTGATGCCCGGAACGAAAAGTCCATGCTTCTTAAAAAAGGCCTTGATTTCGCCATCGGCCTTAAAACGTTTGGAAAGCTGATCACAGACATATTTGGCCGCGCCGGCCAGCCGCTTATGCCCAAAGGCATCGACACCCGCGGATTCATCAACGATTTCCGAACCGTCCGCGTTCTTTAAACCTTCCGCCACCACAACCAGATAAGCCCCCGCCTTCACGTCGCTCTTTGCGATCCTCTCCATATACCGCGCCTTGGCGTGACGGTAAAGCGCCTCAAAATCCACCGGCACCTC
Source organism: uncultured Planctomycetales bacterium (assembly GCA_964359575.1). Taxonomy (GTDB): domain Bacteria; phylum Omnitrophota; class Gorgyraeia; order Zapsychrales; family GWA2-47-8; genus 2-02-FULL-48-11. The sequence goes on along the minus strand of CAYHTV010000007.1, from coordinate 9,161 downwards.
CGGAATCAAAATCGCGTCCGCGTCCGCGGCAATCCCGCCGCGAAACGCCGTGTGCCCGGCGTAACGGCCAAACACTTCCATGACCATAATACGATTATGCGTGTAAGCAGTGGTTTTTAAATCTTCAATGAACGCCGCAATGCGATTGATTGTCGAGTCGGCCCCGACGGAATAGGTCTGCAAATCCAAATCCATGGTCTTAGGCGCGTGCACGCAGGCAATCCCCTGCCCGGAAAGATCAACCATCACATTTCCCGAATCATCACCGCCGCTGATGACCAAGCCGTCAATGCCAAACTTTTTTAACCCTTGTTTGATGCGTTCATATTTTTTGTCGTCTTCAATTTTTTTAATTTTAACGCGAGAGTGGCCGGCTTCGGAACCAGCCAGATTGGCATCAATGACATCAGTACGCTCGGGGGTGAGTTCCACCAGCTGCCCGAATTCCACCAAATTATAAAGCCCGGCATAGCCGTTGGGAATAATATAACAGCTGATACCCCGCGCCTGCGCCATCAGCGCCGCCCCTTTGATAACGCCGTTTAAACCGCCACAGTCTCCACCGCTCGTGATAATACCAATTTTTTTCATTTGGACTCCTTTATAATGATTACACAGATTTTAAATATGGATTACACAGATTAAGATATAAAGCGTTTAATTTGACAACTTTTGTTACCAAAATTTACTAATAATCCTACTTTAAGACCAGATGCCTTTAAGTATGACAAAATCTGATATTTAAAAATCTCTGGTATAACACCTGTTAATGCTTTCAATTCGATTATAACACTGTCATTAATGACCAAATCTAATTTCAGTATACCGATTTTTCTAGTTTTTAGAAAAATGGGGTATTCCTTTTCAGTTTCAAATCTTAAATTGTGTTCTTCGAGTATAACCTTAAGCGCTCTTTGATAAATTTTTTCATTGAAACCCGGACCTAATTCGGTATGGACTTTGAAACAACACCCGATTATTTGCTCAGTAATCTGGTTAAAATTCTCTATCCGTGTAATCTCCGTACTCATCTGTGTAATCTCTTTTTTAAAATCTGTGTAATCATTTTCTCGCCTTTTCCAGCATCTCCTTAGCATGCGAAATGGAAATTTGGCTCTCGCGTTCGCCGCTCATCATCTTGGCGATTTCCTCCACACGCTCTGCTTTATTTAAAATGGAAACATAAGTTGCCGCCCGGCCACTTATGACGGTTTTCGAGATCTTCACGTGCCGATCGGCAAAGGAAGCGATCTGGGGAAGGTGGGTAATCAAAATCACCTGACGATGGGCCGAAATTTCTTTTAATTTCTTGCCCGTAATGGTGCCCAATCGTCCGCCGATTTGCGCGTCGATTTCATCAAAGATTAAAACAGGAATGGGATCAACTTTCATGAGCGCTTTCTTAAGCGCCAGCATGACCCGCGCCGCTTCTCCCGAAGAGACAATGTCCGAAAGCGGCTTTAATGCCACACCCACATTCGGGCTGATATAAAATGTGATTTTATCGTGCCCCTGCGGATGAAATTCGCTCCTCTCAACGCGCGCCTCAAACTGCACCTGCTTGATCCCCAGCTCGGTCAATTCCCTTTCGATGGTCGCTTTTAAAATATCCGCGGTTCTCTGCCGCTCTTTGGTCATTTTCTGCGCGGCGTGCTGCAGTCCTCTTTCTACCCTGGCAATTTGACTTTTCAACTCATCACTATTTTCCGTAAAATTAGCCAGCACATCATGCCGCGCTTTTGCCTGGCTAAAAAATTCCCGCGCCTCTTGAATCGTCGGCCCGTATTTACGTAAGATATTTTCATAAAGATCGCAACGGGTGTTGATATTATGAGCCTCTTCGGGTTCGAAGGAAAGGCTCTGCAGATAATCCCGCAGTTCACTTAAAAGCTGGTCGTTTGCCTCTTGCGTCTGATTCAGGAGTTCCAGCCAGCGGCTCGTATGATCATCCACCTGGTTAAGCTGGCGCATCACACCAAAGGCCTGGCGCAGCTGGTCGTTGATCCCAGAACCGCTGCCTTCAAATAATTGCATTAACTGACTGGCCTGGCCAAACAATTTTTCCGCATTGTTGATTTTGATTTGGTCCTGCTGTAACTTTTCATAAACCTGCTCATCCAAAGAAACCTGCGAAAGTTCTTTCACTTGATGCGCCAAGAGATCCAATTCCCGCTCGCGGGAGGAGGAGAGGGCCTGCAATTCATTAAATTTTTTCTTCAACTGGGAATATTCGCTGTAAATCTTTCCATAATCCACTTTTAATGAATCACACTGCGCCAGCCGATCGAGAATATCGAAATGCGAATCTTCATTGAGAAGGAGCTGATGATCGTGCGGCCCGTGAAAATCAATCAAATGATTGCCGATCTCCTTAAGCTGTGAAACCGTAATCCCAAAACCATTGATTTTAACTTTATTTTTGCCGTCCGGAAGATACGACCGGTGAATGATCAGTGAGGGATCATCGCGCGTCAAATATTCCGTGAACACAGGGGAGTCACGAAATTCTTTTTTTGACAGATCAAAAACCGCTTCCACCGTACAGGGAAGCCGGGGATCACGAATCGATGAGGCGCTGAGGCGATCGCCTAGGGCATAGCGCAACGCATCAATGATGATGGATTTGCCCGCGCCGGTTTCGCCGGTTAAAATATTCAATTCCTGGCAAAATTCAATCGCAAGTTTGTCGATGAGGCCAAAATTTTGGATGGACAATTGGGAAAGCATGCTCGTTACCTTACAATCCCGTGGCTGCAAAATGGAGCGGGCGATGAGAATCGAACTCACGTTACCAGCTTGGAAGGCTGGAGTTCTACCACTGAACTACGCCCGCCTATGGTGGGCAGAGAAGGATTTGAACCTCCGAAGCGCAAGCGCAACAGATTTACAGTCTGTTCCCGTTGACCACTTGGGTATCTGCCCCAACTTACCTTAAATAAAATTTCTTACATCCAGAGGAAGTTGGGACTGTCATCACTTCCTCTTAACGCTTTTTAAAGGTGAGTGATGGCTGCCCTTAACTACAACTATTATCAAAATTTACATTTAGAAAAGTTAAGGGCTGTACTTGCTTCCTTAATTTCTTAAAAAAGCAAGTGCTGCCCGATAACTTTGATTCATTAAGCTGGCGAGAGGCTTCGAACCCCCGACCCGCTGATTACAAATCAGCTGCTCTACCAACTGAGCTACGCCAGCCATTTTTTCAAAATATAAACATCGACCGAGAGATCACTGTTTACGTCCTACCAGTGCATTGTGATATTAATTTTTTGATGTTATACTCCTTCTCCCCTCGGGGGAGAAGGACGGGATGAGGGGAGAATGGGTATCGATCTTTCTATCCCTCACCCAACCCTCTCCCTTGGGGAGAGGGAATATAAAATTAAAAATTTCTGTTACAAGGCGCCAGTCGCTTTCTCTAAAATTTCTTAAAAAACGTGACTAAATATAACAGATTTTTTATTGAGTGTAAAGAATGAAAAATGAAAAAAGAGATTCCTTTTTCTCAATGTATATGTATAATAAATTTTGTTTTATTATGAAAACTACACTCCTTATACCAACTTTAAACGAAATCACCGGCATGAAAACCATCATGCCGAAGGTCTCCAAGGACTGGTGCGACCAAATCCTCATTGTGGACGGCCAATCAACCGATGGAACCATCGAATATGCCCGTCAGATGGGCTATGAACTCATCGTTCAAAAGAAAAAGGGCATGCGCCACGCTTACATGGAAGCCCTGCCGCACGTGCGCGGCGATGTGATTTTAACCTTCAGCCCCGACGGCAATTCCATTCCTGATCTGATCCCCCAATGCCTCGCGAAAATAAGGGAAGGCTATGATATGGTCATCGTCTCCCGGTATAAGGCAGGGGCCAAAAGCTACGATGACGATGCCGTTACCGGATTCGGCAATAAACTTTTTACCACTCTGATTAACCTCCTGCACAAAGGACATTACACCGATGCCATGGTAATTTACCGGGCCTACCGCAAAGACCTCATCCAGGAACTTGACCTCGACAAAGAGGCCAGTTATGAAAAGGAAGAAAAATTATTTAAAACCACGGTCAGCTGGGAACCGCTCTTGTCCATCCGCTGCGCCAAACGGCGGCTCAAAGTCGCCGAAATCCCGGGAGATGAACCCGCCCGCGATGGGGGAGAGCGCAAACTGCAAGTCCTGCGCTGGGGCGCGGCGTATTTATTTGAAATCTTCCGTGAAGTCTTCATTTGGAAATAATCTTCTTGCCCCACCTTAAACGCGTATGCCTGGGAAACTTAGAATCGCAAAGCTTCTGCAAAATGACTGGATTCTTGCGGCATTGCTTTTCCTCATTTTTTTTCTGACCAACGGTTACATCTACGCGTGGGACGATCAGCACCTTGAAATCCCGCTTTTAAAAAGCCTCATTGACCCTAATCTTTACCCCGACGACTATTATGTGCAAAGCCTCAAGGCCAATTTTCCATCGCTGTTTTATATTATTCTTTCCCGTCTGATCACACTTGAGCAAGTCCCGGCAGCGTATCTTATCCTTTATATTCTTTCGCGCTTTTTCTTGTTCTTCTGGATGTATAAACTTTTGTGTTTCATCTCGCAAAAAAAATCCTCGGCCTTTCTTTGTACCGCGGTCATTATTCTGCTGGGCAGGGTGGAAGAATTTCTATACCGTACTTTCTCTCATCAGGAATTTGCGCTTGCCATCATTATGGCGGGGATTTATTTTTTCTACCGGGAGCGGTTTATTTTAGCCGCGATACTTTTGGGGATAGCGGCCAATTTTCATGCCCTCTACAGCCTTTTTCCGATGATTTATTTAAATGTCTTCCTGCTGATCTTTCAAAAAGAGCAGAAATGGAGAACCATCGCGAAATCGAGCTTATTTTTTATTTTTGCCGCGGCGCCAGCGATCTTTTTAATTATTAAAAAATATTTAATAAGTCCACCTGCCGTTTCTCCTCCCCTCAAAGAATGGCTCGATCTTTATCTGCTGACGTGTTCACAAAATTTTATTTTTCAAGACATTCCTTTAGAGCAGGTGATCGGCGGCCTTAAGGCATTTTTTCTCGCCTCACGGAAATTTCTATTTCTCATTTTGCTTTACGCCGTTAATCTGACTTTTTACCGGCCGTTTGAGAAGGATCATAAAATTTACGCGATATCGATAAGCGCGGTCACGATGCTGGCCGTCTCATTTATTTTTACTTACATCTTTCCCAACCGGTTTGTTATCGATCTGAACTTAATCCGTAACATACAATATCTATTGTTCTTTTATACCGGATATGCGACTTTACTATTTATTGAAAAAGTCCAAAGCGGGACCATGCGGTTGGGGTTTTTGTTGGGGATTCTGTTTATGTTCCTACGGCTTCCCAGCCTCGATCACTACACGCTGACCTATGGGTATCTGGCGGCCATCATTACCGCGCTTTTAGCAATCAATTTTCTTTGGAGTGTTTTGGATAAAAGGCCGCGGTTCATTTTCCTACAAAAATATTTATTTTTGATTATTCCGCTATTGGTCACGTTCTCTGCGTATTCTTTTTTTCATGTCCGCTATTTGGGGATTGTCAAGCACGGTTCTGGTTTTTGGCAGATCCAGCGTAATTGGATCGACATGCAAAACTATGCCAAGAATCACACCCCCAAAAACGCCCTCTTTCTTGTCCCGCACGATACCGAAATGGGCGGATTCCGTATTTTTTCCGAACGAGCGATCGTCGTGTGTTACCGGGACTGCGGCATTATTGGTTTTGATTACGCGGCGGCCGTTGAGTGGAAAAAACGTCTTAACGATATCGAAGGGTTCTGTGTGCTTATTAAAGATTCCCAAGCGTTGCAGCAGGCTGTTATCAACGCCATCTTCCGCTATAAAGTCAATTATATAGTTTTTATGCGCTATTCGGAATCCCGGGAGAATCTCCCGCTGTTGGAAAAACTTTATGAAAATGAGGTTTTTTCACTCTACAAAGTTAAAACCAACCCAGTTAAAGGTGCGAATATTTAACTTGAATGGGAATTTTTCCCCGATATAATCTTAACCATGATTAAAAAAATTAAAACTATCGGTATTATCGGTGATGGCGGGTGGGGGACAACCCTCGCCGTGCATCTGGCGCGAAAAAAAGCGCGGGTCATCCTGTGGGGGGCGTTTGCGGATTACGTCCTGGAAATGGAACGCACCCGCGTCAATAAAAAATTTTTACCTGGTATAAAACTGCCTAAAAATATTACCCTGACCTCTCAACTCTCGTCAGCCATTGGGCCTGCCGATTTAGTTATTTTAGCAACCCCATCGCAGTACCTGCGCAGCGTGCTTAAAAAAATTGGCACATTCGATTTTTCACAAAAAATCATCTTAAGCGTGATGAAAGGCATTGATACAAAAAGTTTGGAGCGCATGTCGCAGATTATTCATAGCGAATTGGGGAATGTTCATCTGGCGGTCCTCTCCGGGCCAACGATTGCCGTGGAAGTTGCCAAAGGAATTCCCTCGACCGCCGTGATTGCCTGCCACAACCGAAATATTGCCCAAACTCTGCAAAAACTTATCAATAGCGAACAATTTAGAATTTATACCAATGCCGATGTGATTGGCGTTGAGCTGGGAGGGAGCATCAAAAACATTATTGCCATTGCCTGCGGTGTGTGCGACGGTTTAGGGTTGGGAAGCAACACCAAGGCAGCGATTCTCACCCGCGGGCTGGCGGAGATGGCACGGCTCGGGGCCGCGCTGGGCGCGCAAACAAAAACATTTTTTGGTTTAACGGGCTTAGGCGATCTCGTCACCACGTGTGTCAGTTCCAACAGCCGCAACCGTTTTGTCGGCGAAGAATTAGCGAAGGGTAAGTCGATTCAGCAGATCACCGGCGCCATGAGCATGGTGGCCGAGGGGGTGGAGACAGCCAAGGCGGTTTACCACTTAGGCCAGAAAATGAAAATCCCCATGCCGATTAGTACGGAAGTTTACAATATTATTTATAAAAAGAAAAAGCCCCGGCAGGCCGTTAATGATCTTATGAGACGAGAAACCGGGGAAGAGTAACTTAAGCCTCTCATGACTGTCAACTTCATTTTGGCGCTTGTCTTTGGCTCACTGACAGTTTTTATTTACCTTCCAGCGCTCCACAGTCCTTTTCTCTTCGATGACTTACCGTTTATTATCTATAATCCCGCCATCCAAAATTTAGGCGACTGGCAAGCCATTTATTCATTTAATCCGCCTCGATTTGTAGGGACGTATGCCTTTGCCTTAAATTATTATTTTTTTAAAGATGATGTGTTGAGCTACCATGTCATCAATTTAGGTATCCATTTGATTTCAACTTTTTTGGTCTGGTGGCTGGTCAAACTCACTCTCAAAACTCCCCGTATGCAGAATACAATGTTTCCTGCGCCGCCCCCGCAGCATTCCCTGAACCTCTCAGGTGCCGCGTTTTTAACGGCCGCGCTGTTCGCGGTACATCCTCTGCAGACGATGGCCGTCAATCATCTCACCCAGCGCTATACGATTTTAGGGGCGATGTTTTATTTGCTCGCATTGACTTTGTATATCAAGGGGAGGCTGCAGCCCATCCGCCCATACTTTTTTTTATACGCAGCCATTTTTGCCATGGCCGGCCTGTACACAAAACAGACCACGTTTACGCTGCCGATTATGCTTGTGCTTTATGAATTGTTTTTCTTTGGATGGAAGAAAAATCAGAAATTTAACTGGCTTTACGGACTACCGTTTATATTTATCCTCTTATTTCTTCCGATGTTATATTTTATCAACGGTGCCAGTGTATTGACTGCCAGCTGCCCATCGCAGTCACACGATTTGGAAATCATAACCGTGCCGGCGTATGTGCTGACACAATTGCGAGTCATTCCGACGTATTTAAAACTTTTTTTTTGGCCGGCACAGTTAAATTTTGATTATGATTTTCGTCTCTCAACAAGTTTATGGGAACCACTATCAACCTTCTGGGGCGGAATATTTTTAATCTCGCTTTTACTTTTTGCGCTCAAAATGGCAGGGAAGGATAAACTCCTGGCGTTTTCGATGTTGTGGTTTTTTCTTACCCTAAGTGTCGAGTCGAGCTTCGGCGTCATCCCGTATGTCATCACGGAATACCGGACGTATTTACCATCCATCGGGTTATGCCTGCTTGCGGCTTACTGTCTGCTGCGATTTTTGCACAGCCGTTTTCTGCGGATAATGATTTTAGTTTTGATTATAGCTTCACTGTCTTATCTCACACTCGCGCGCAATAAAATTTGGGGCAACGAAATGGCCTTATGGGAAGACACGGTCAAAAAATCGCCTGGCAAATCCCGCCCCTGGGTGAACCTCTCCGGGGCCCATTTTGTGCGCGGACATTTCGATGCGACTATTTATTATGCGAAAAAAGCCTTGGAGCTCAACCCCTTTGAATTGACTGCGCTTTATAATCTCAGCAGCGCGTATTCCCAAAAAGGCGAATACTCAACCGCCCTCGCCTATGCCTTGCGCGCTTTTCATTTATCGCCCAATTCTATCCGGGAAGTTGAGCTGTTGGGTTACCTGTATTTGAAGTCACAGAACTATCCCCAGGCCCTTCATTATTATCAAAAACTCATTGAAATAAGCCCTCACAAAGACAAAGCCATTCTTGACTATATCAAAATCATTCTGAAATTTCATAAGGAAACACTCGACACGGCAGCGGCCAGAGAATTTTCCGTTTTTTTAAAGCCATTTGATTTGGAGAACGATGTCAATCAGCTGCTGGATTCGGTGCCGTAAGGGGATTTAATCCAAAGGCAAGGGACGACTCTTCGGGGCATCCCTTGCCCGCGGCATGAAACCACGTGCAAGTACGACAGCTAAATCCACGGGCAAACCCGCGGCCCTAGCTGCCGTAGAGATAACATGAAGACATTTTTTCCAGGGATAATTTTATTTTTATGTTATAATTGGTGAAATTTATTTGTCAAAATACCGGAGCGTAGTGGTTCGACTTCGCTCACCATCCTGAGTGAAATCGAAGGACGCAGTTTCCGCCACAAAGCGTGGCGGATCCGCCAATTTTTTTGGCGGAGGCTAGCGCAATATTTGATCAAGCGAATTTGATTTCGGGGCGTAGCGCAGTTGGCTAGCGCACTTGAATGGGGTTCAAGAGGTCACAGG